>CAYRGA010000047.1:0-13276 GCA_964423705.1 uncultured Oscillospiraceae bacterium | reverse complement strand
GTATAATATAATATATTCAATTTATATATCTGCATTGGAGGTGCGAAAGAATGGAACAAACTGTAAGTTTAATGCAGCCGATACTGTTGATGGTGTTACTTTTCGTAATTATGTATTTTATGATGATAAGACCGCAGAAAAAGCGTGACAAGCTCACTCAGGAAATGCATGCCGGACTCATCGTCGGCGATAAAATCGTTACAATAGGCGGCATAGTGGGAAAGATTTCCTCCATAAAGGACGACGAAATCGTTATCGAAACGGGAAGCCCTTCCGAAAAAAGCTATGTTAAATTCCAGCGTCAGGCTGTGAGAGAAGTATTAAAACCTGCTCCGGCAGAAAAAACAAAATGAGTTAATCAGAATATTAAACCTCACCTCCGAATATTGTTGTAATAATCGGAGGTGGATTTATGATTAAGCATGAAGGTTCCGAATTGTCAGACAGGAGCTTCGGAATCATAAAAGGTATATTCTCGGCATTAAAGGGTATGATAGGCGGCTACGTGATACTTGTGATATGCTTTGCGATTTTAGCAGTTGTATATACGTATACTCCGTTTTCCGCAGGGCTTATCACCCACTTTGTAACAGGCATAACCGCAGTCAGTATGCTGTTTTGCGGAATCGTCACATCGAGGTACATAACCTGTTTCGGCTGGCTTCACGGTGCGGCCTCCGGTTTTATGTACAGCACGGTTCGCTGCCTTGTGGGCGCACTGCTCTTAACCGGCTTTAAGCTTGGCACCGACGCACTCTCCTCGATTGCACTCGGCATGCTGTTTGGAGCCGCAGGCGGAATTTTGGGAATAAACTTAAAAAAATAAACTACGGATTAAAATGCTGTCTAATACGTTAAAATTACAGCATTTATATAGTGCGCAAAGGATAATTTTTATGAAATCGAAAACCCTCGTAAAAGCCTTAATATTTCTTATCGCTGCAAATATAATATGCATTTCCTCCTTTTTTGTTATAATAAATGTAATGAAAAACGATGAAAATCATGAAAACGGAAGTTATTCCGAAAGGGACAGCGAAAAAGATACCAACGACGATAAGTACCTGAACGTCATTGCATTTGAACCGGCCGAAGATACCGTACTTACAAAAGAACAGCTCAGCAACATATGTGAAGTATTAAAAAATCGTCTCACGGCAAATGGATATACCGATGCAAAAGTGCAGAAATACGGTTCCAAAAAAATAAAAGTTAAATTCTCGGATAGCGATATTCCGACAGGAGAAATATCCGAAATGCTATGTTCGGAAGCAAAGCTCAGCTTTAACGATTATATAGGAAACGAGTTGCTTGGAGGCAGTGACATAAAAAGTGCCAAAGCCTCACGCGACACATTAATCAGCGAAAGCAATGAGTACGTCGTTAAGCTCCGTTTTTCTGCTGAAGGTGCAAATAAATTTGCCGAAGCTACCGAAAAAATCAGCGGATACACGGACGGAAACAATGTCATAGCTATCATGCTTGACGATGAAATGATATCTTGTCCGACGGTAAACTCAAGAATAGATACCGATGAATGTTATATTCAAGGCGGCTTTGACAAAGATTCGGCTGAAAAGCTTGCGGCAATGATTTCATGCGGACAGCTTCCGTTTTCGCTTAAAGAAACATCGCAATAACACTTTGAACTTATTAAAATTACCGGTGATAAAATGTCAGTTTTAATTAACAGAAAAATTAAATATGCGGCACTTATCATGTGTGCATTGGTTGTGCTTGCGGCACTTGGCGGCTTTTCTGCCAAGTGCATGCCGGGCTATAGCAGCACGCAGTTTTTTGCTGTGCATTTTTCACCATGTTTTAAAAATGCCAATTCCTACGCCCTGTCGGGCATAGCACCGCCGCATTTTGAGGCGTGGATAAGTGAGGAGGCAGCCGCTCCGAAAACAGGCTCGGGCAGTCTGCTCTGTGCGGTTGCGCTGTACGGCATTTTGATATCGGCAATTATTTTAATATGCAAATATTCAAAAGAAGGCTTAAATGATAATTTGACAAAGGACATATTTCATTTGAGAATTTGATGTATGCATTGCTTAAAAATAAATCATATTACTATAAAAAAGAAAGGAAGAATTACTATGAATTCAAAAAGCATAGCAAAATTTACAATAGTTGTTCTTATTATTGCAGTTTTAGCTTATATCGCTACCTGCGGTGTCACAATAGGCAACTTTAAAATCAACAAAGCATTAGATCCCAAAAACGGTATAAAAAGAGGCATTGATATTGCCGGAGGTTCCGAGATCGTATTTGAACCCAATACCGACAAAAGCGTAAGCGATGACCAGCTCAACGCCGCACAAGAGGTTCTCAGAACTCGTCTTACGGCTAACGGCTACACAGAGGCTGTCGTTTCAAAGCAGGGTTCAGACAGAATCAGAGTTGAAATTCCGGCAGTGGACAACCCCGAAGATGCTGTAGAGATGCTCGGTGCCACAGCTAAGCTCAGCTTCGTGGATTACCAGGGAAATGAAGTTCTCGGCGGAGATGATGTAAAGAGTGCGAAAGCCGCATACGACACAGTAAGCAGTGGAAACAAGGAATACATCGTTAAGCTCCAGCTTTCTGCCGAAGGTACAAAGAAATTCGCAGAAGCTACCGAAAAAATCAGCAGTTACACAGACGGAAACAACATCATAGCTATCATGCTCGATGATGAGCTGGTATCAAGCCCCAGCGTAAGCACAAAAATCGACTCCGATGAATGTTACATCCAGGGTGACTTTGATAAAGACTCATCCGCTAAACTTGCAAACCAGATTCAGTCCGGTCAGCTCCCCTTCTCACTTGAAGTTGTGGATATGAAGAGTATCGGTGCAACCCTCGGTGAGAAAGCACTTTCAAACAGTATCACAGCCGGTATAATCGGTCTTATACTCGTTATGATTTTCATGATATTCTTCTACAGAATGTGCGGATTTGTATCATGCATAGCATTAATCGGATATATATCAATCGTAATGCTCATACTCGGTGGTTTCAGAATAAACCTCACTTTACCGGGTATCGCAGGTGTTATCCTTACAATCGGTACAGCTGTTGATGCGAATGTCATCATCTTCGAAAGAGTTAAAGAGGAAATGTCTAACGGAAAGACCATACGCGCCGCTGTCGATGCAGGATTTAACAGAGCATTTACGGCGATTCTCGACTCCAACGTTACAACCGTAATTGCGGCGGTAGTTCTTTATGTATTCGGTACAGGTACTATCAAGGGCTTTGCAATCACCCTCTTTATAGGTACAATTGTGAGCATGTTCACCGCAATTTTCGTAACAAGATTTTTACTTCGTCAGCTCATGGGCTTTAACCTTAAAAACCCCAAGCTGTACTGCTCATATAAGGAGGTAAGACAGTAATGTTTAATATAATAGAAAAAAGAGCAATCTTCTTTACAATTTCCGCTGTAATCATCCTTGCCGGTATAGTATCCTTCTTCA
The DNA here is from genome assembly GCA_964423705.1 of uncultured Oscillospiraceae bacterium. Lineage (GTDB taxonomy): Bacteria > Bacillota > Clostridia > UMGS1810 > UMGS1810 > CAKSIN01. The sequence goes on along the minus strand of CAYRGA010000047.1, from coordinate 9,815 downwards.
TTCAGGGATTTAACACCGACATCGACTTTAAGGGCGGTACCGAAATAACAGTAGAACTTAACGGCAAATACGATGAAGCTAAAATCAGAGATATCGTAAGCTCAGTTAAAAAGGTTGAAATTTCCAGTATTCAGAAATCGGAATCAAGCGGTCTTGCAGGTGCCATCATCATGACTGACTACCTCGATGATACTCAGAATGCGGATATCAAAACCGCTTTCGCCAAGGAATATCCGAAGGCTAAGCTCAGCTTTACAAACATAAGCCCGAAAATCGGTAAAGAGCTCTGGCAGAGTGCTATCCAGTCTATCATAGTGGTAGCTATCCTCATGCTCATCTACATCACCTTCAGATTTGAGCTTCTGTCCGGTATATCTGCAGTACTTGCTCTTACGCATGACATGCTCGTAATGATGAGCTTCTACACGATATTCAGAATCCCGGTAAACACCTCGTTTATCGCAGCTATTCTCACAATACTCGGTTATTCCATCAATGCTACTATCGTAGTATTTGACAGAGTAAGAGAAAATACCAGATTCCTCAAAAAAGAAGATTTCTCTTCTATCGTGAACAAGAGTATCTGGCAGACACTCGCACGCTCTATAAACACAAGCTTGACTACACTCTTTACACTCGTATTCCTCTATATACTCGGTGTTCCGTCAATAAAGGAATTTGCACTTCCTCTTATTGTCGGAGTAGTATGCGGTGCATTCTCATCGGTATTCCTCGCAGGACAGTTCTGGGTTCTCTTTAAGGGAGATAAAAAAGCTAAAGCGTGATGCAGAATTAAAGCATAAATTTAGAACCGACACATTTTTGTGTCGGTTCTTTTAGTCTAAGAGCATGTGGGATTTTACTTTTTTTCGTCAATAACTATTAGGATTTTTCAATTATACAGTATATAATGTATCTGTCGAAGTTATCCGACAGGCAGTTCGGGAATGAACATTCCGCGGACTGCTCGCCCCATACCCCATTACATAATGTAGAGGGGGTGTTGCTTTATGAGAAAAAGCTTATTAAGAATTTTTTTTACAATTATCTTTTTGATAGTTTTTTCACTATAAAAGTAAATTAGTCGCCCCCACATACCATCAAGTGTTAAACATATGGTACGTGGGTGTATCCACGGGCGGGCAGAGGCGTCCGCCTCTACAGACAAGCGCAAACCGTAGGGGCGCCCCCGTGTGGTTACCCGCCGTCGAATGAGCCGGAAAAAGTAAAAACATATCAACCAAAAAGAGCATACAAATCATACCCTGATTTCAAAAAGCGTTACCAATATTGGTATGCGTTCGCTTTTTTATTTGGAAAGTATAAAACGAATCGATTACGAAGGAACAGAGGCGGAGTGGAATGATATTTCAATCGGAGATTACAATGATGCGATAACAGACAAAGTAATGAATTATAACTACATTCACAAAACCTCAACAACTGTTGACGGAAGTAGTTTTAGTGTTGACGGAAATTATATTAACGGTTGCACCGTTATTTTGGCATTATACGAAACTGACAGTCAAGGTATAAGTCAGTTGGTGGATTACAAAACCGCTGTGTATAACGGCACGGCAATACCCTTCACAACAACCGCCACAAACTATAACTCGGCAAAGGTTATGGTTTTGAAAGACCTCGAAAACGCAGAACCTGTCACAGAGGTTGAAATCGTGGATTTGGGATTGTAGGGGCGCTGATTGCCCGTGGCAATCGTTTAGCAATTATCTGAGCCGAAGGCGAGTAAGGCTTTGTCGTTTAGCAATTATCTGAGCCGAAGGCGAGTAAGGCTTTGTTGTTTAGGCAATGCCGGTGCGGACGACCCTGTCCGCCGTATAAAGGGCGATTAACCAAATCGGGACGCTTCATAAACGTTCCCTACAAACTATCAAAGAGTAATCGTAAAATACGGTTACTCTTTTTTATGCAAAATTAATGTGAAATAATGTCATATATCAATGGACAAAAAATGCGCTTATGCACCGCAGCGGAGACAAAATCCGCAAATTTAAGATGATATGCGGATTTCTTCATCTTAAAATTTATTTATCATTTCCTTCGGCGTACATCCGTAGTTCTTTTTAAACAATGCCGAAAAATATTTCTCATTTGAAAATCCGCAATGATATGCGCTCTCCTTCACATTGTAGTAGCCGTTGCTCAAAAGCCACTTCGCACGTTCAAGCCTTATCTTAATCTGGTACTCTTTAGGCGACATACCGTACTTTTCCCGAAACTTGATTCTGAGGTACGCATCGCTGATTTTAAGTTCATGCGAAAGCTCTGCCAGCGAAAACTCACTGTCCCAAAGGTGCTTTTCTATGATACGTGCCGCCCTCTCTGCAGCTGCCGCATCTGCGTTTTCGTCGGAAATGCACTGTTCACGGGAAAGCATGTATAAAATTCTGCTGAATATTTCATTGCATTTAAATTCGTATCCGACACTCTTTTCCTGCCAAACCTCATATATCTTTTTAAACATAAGGCGGTATTCCTCATGCTGTTCGGGATAAAACACCCTAAGTGAATCTACCGTATCACTGTAAATATCAAAGTGTATGACTATTAAATCACCCGCTGTGGAATCACGCACATACGACAAGTTCTTCGGAATATGCAGAATACTGTTTCTGTCAGCCTCGACAGTTTTATGTGAGTCATTCAAAATCGACCGTTCACTTATTCTGTAGCTCAATGCCCCATACTCGCGCGCCGGGGTGCGGTAATTCACCGATTTCCTCGTTCGCTTCAGATACAGCACCTCTCTCACACACACTGCCGATTTACTGTCGAAAAACATACTTTTTCACCGCCTTTTTCTAATATTATACCAACTAACATTTTAAAAATCAACCCTTTTTTCGTTTTTTACACCTTGAATATATTTGTACACTATGCTACTCTGTAGATAACAAATGAACTATATGGAGGGATTATTATGAAAAATATTGCTGTTACACCACCGGACTGGCTGACTGAAAACGCTATCTATCAAATCAATCCACGCACATTTACGAAAGACGGAACCATCGCTTCGATTATCGATGAGCTTGACTTCATAAAAGCTCTGGGCTTTAACATCATATACCTCTGTCCAATATTCTGCGAGGATGACAGCACTGACAAAAGCAACTGGAGCACACGGCAGCTCAAATCCGAAACGCAGAACCCGAAAAATCCGTACAGGATGAATGATTATTTCTTTATCGACAGCGAATACGGCACCATCGAAGATTTAAAGAAATTGGTAGATGAAGTTCACCGACTTGACATGAAAATACTTCTCGACCTGGTTTACGCACACATAGGTCCGAATGCTCCCATAATAAAGCGACATCCCGAATTTGTACAGCAGACCGAGGACGGTGAGATAATTAACACCGAATGGAACTTCCCGTCACTTGACTTTACCTGTGCGGGTCTGCGCGAATATTTGTACTGCAACATGTCATATTATATCGGTGTAGTAGATGCGGACGGCTTCCGCTGTGATGTGGGTGATGCTGTACCGGAAGATTTTTGGCTCGAAGCTCGGCAAAGAATCCGAAGAATCAAAAACGATGCTGTCCTCATAAACGAAGGTCATAATTACAAAAAACTCAAAAGCTCCTTTGATGCCTCCTACTGTTTCCCGTGGCATGAGGCACTTTACAAGGTATACATCGAAAACGAAAAAGCATCGTACATTATCTCCACCGACTGCGAAACTCGGAAAATCCTCCCCAAGGGCGGCTTACTTTTACGCGACATAGACAATCACGATACCGTCACCGATTGGATTGAAAGAACGGAAAAAGCTATCGGCAGTGACGGAATGGAGCAGATAGAAGTTTTAAATTACATAATTGATGGTATACCGATGGTGTACTGTGGAAACGAGCTTGCATGCGATGCAAAGCTTAGCATGTTTGCAAATCGTTTCTATCCCGGAATTTATGAAACCACCGACCGCAGCCGGGCTCAGAAATCCAAGCCTGCCTCCGTAAGAAGGCAAACAATTTTTAAAATGCTAAATAAATTAAAGGCTGAAAACAGTATTCTGAAATACGGAGATACAGTGTGGCTTGAAAACTCAAATCCCGATTCGATTCTATCCCTTATGCGCATCCACAATGGAGAAGCAATGGTATTTATCGGAAACGTATCAAAGGAAAACCGCAGCGCAAAAATAGAGGAGCTACCCGAAAATGCGGAAATTCTTTTTTCAAACGGTATCATAAATCACGACTGTGACAGCTTTACATTTAACGGCAGTGGCTATGCCGTCCTGAAATTCTGAATACTGCCCGAAAACAAATTCAAATCAAAAATAATATGGCACAGGCGATTTAACATACACCTGTGCCATACATTTTTATTATTCTTCAATAGCTGCTTTTCTGCTATTAATTTCCTTAAATATATTCATATCGAATTTCGGTTTTCTCGCATATGTATACAAGCCGTTGATTTCCTGTTCAACATCGTACAGCTGAGTATAACAGAAGCCCATGATGTGCGGATTGTCAAGCAATACATCCGTAAGTCCTTTGTAACGCTTTATAAATTCCTCATCATTTTCGGGAGTATCGCCGTAGCTCCAGCCTTCACTGTCGTCGACCTTCTTACCTATGCCGCCGTACTCGCTCACGAATATAGCTTCGCCCTTATACTTCTGCGCCTGACCATACTCGTTTCCGCCTATATTATTGGTCAAAGTACCTTCATCTATATGCGCATAAGCCTCGCAGAAGGTTTCGGGGTTGCCGTCATAGTTATGAACATCATATATATCTATTTTCTTATCTATATGATAATTTCCGCTGGTATCCACGCAAAGTCTGGTGGAATCCATGTTTTTCGTGATATTATACACAGTTTCTATCACACGGTGCGGAAGATGCGGCTCGACGTAGCCCCAGGTTTCGTTAAACGGGCACCAGCCGATTATTGACGGATGATTGAAATCACGGTTTAATGTTTCCATCCACTCATTTATGAAGTTTTCAACCGCAACGGTATCCCTGTAATCAACTCCCCAGTTTCCGTGCTCGCCCCATACCATGTAGCCGTACTTATCGCAGTAATACAGATATCTGGGTTCAAATATTTTTTGATGAAGTCTGGCACCGTTAAAGCCGCAGTCCATGGAAAGCAGAATATCGCGCTTAAGCTCCTCATCGTCCTTGGCAGTGTAGATACCATCTATATAATATCCCTGGTCAAGTACCATTCTCTGGAATACAGTCTTACCGTTGAATTTGAATTTCTTCCCGTCAAGGCATACACTTCTCATACCGAAATAGCTCTTAACCTTATCCTCATTAAAGGTAAGCTCCAAGTCGTACAAGCCGCCCTTTCCGAGCTCCCACAGATGAACCTCGTCAAAGTCAAGCTTTATTTCAAATACAGCGTGATTTACCTTCACTGTTGCCTTTGCCTGTACATCGCCTTCAAACAAGGCTACAGCCGAAAGATCCCCCCTGCCTACTGCAGAACCTCTGATTATGATGCATTTATTGTCAACATCCGGATAGTACTTAGCTTCTTTTATGTAGCTCTTCGGTACAAACTCAAGCCATACCGTCTGCCAAATTCCCGTAACTCTTGTGTACGAACAGCCGTATGACTGATGCTTATTACTCTGTTTACCTATTGCCTGCTTACCGCTGCGGACATCATCCTCGGCTATTACAAATATTTCATTTTCACCCTCTTTTACGAAGTCGGTGATATCTGCGGTAAATGAACTAAAGCCGCCTATATGGTGGAAAGCCTGCTCACCGTTCACATAGATAAAGCTCTCGTAGTCGACCGCACCGAAGTGAAGAAATACGTTGTTTTTGCACTCATCCGCCGTCAATGTAATCACTTTTCTGTAGCAAACCGCATTTATAAACTCGGTATAACCGATTCCCGACAACTTGCTCTCCGGGCAAAACGGCACATTAATCACCTTGTCAAGGCTGCCTTTTTTCCAAAGCATCCTGTCACGTGCACTTCTTCCGAAGTCAAAATCAAATTCCCATTCTCCGTTTAAGTTCCTCCAGTTTTCCCTCTCCCACTGCGGATTTGGGTGTTCCTGTCTGTATATTTCCATTATTCCCATTCCTTTCGTAAAAATTTTTATTATCTCTTTACATATTTATATTATACTGCTATAATAAAGCTAATAAAATGGGTAATACAGTAATATAAGTGAGGAATACACGCATGGATAACGAATATATCATAGCTCTACCGAAAACCGAATCAGAGCCGTTTAATATTCTGCTTGCCGGAATAACATACGAAAACCCCGACTACATTATATCGCGTAAAAACATTCCCTATTCCGTGGTCGAATATGTCATCTCCGGCTGCGGGCACATCGAAATCAACGGTAACGTATACACTGTTTTTGGGGGAGATATGTACATACTGCCGCCAAATTCAAGGCACACCTACTATTCCGATGACAAAAATCCATGGTGCAAAATATGGTTTAACGCCTCCGGAATCCTTATAAACAGCCTGCTCCGCATTTATGGAATAGAAAACAAAATTGTATTTAAAAACGCAAACGGTTATTCATATATGAAAAAGATTATTAATATATGTGAAAATAAAAAATATTCCGGAGAAGAAATAAACACTAAGGTTTCCTCTGTACTTTTTGATTTAATTTGCTTTCTGTCCGCACATGAACATTCCTGCGAAAGCAAAATAAGCAAAGAGGCTGAAATACTGAAAAATCATATCGATATGAATGTCGAGAAAAACATACACATATCCGAGCTTGCAAAGAAAATATATCGAAGTGAATCACAAACCATACGCATATTCAAAAATGCATACAATCAAACCCCGTACGATTATTTAATTGAACAAAAAATATATTCGGCAAATCTTTTTTTGCTCAATACCGGTATGTCCATAAAGGAAATCGCACTTAGACTCGGCTTCTGCGACGAACACTATTTTTCAAATATTTACAAGAAAAAGACGGGAAAGACCCCGTCCGACTTCCGAAAAGCATACTTAAAAATACCGAATTACGCAGATAAAACCACTCATTAAAAAGGGTGATGCTTTCATTCGTTGAAGCACCACCCTTAAAATCAATATATTTCGTATACCAGCTTTATTGCCTCGGCTCTGTTGATGGTATTGAGCGGCTTTGCGCTGCCATCCTCATAACCCGAGATTATCCTGAGCGAATACAGCTTATTAAAGCCTTCCCTCGCCCACTCAGGTATGCTCACAGAATCGGTAAATGCCGCCTCCGCAGTTTTAAACTCGCCGTTTAAAACCCTGGAGAGCACTGTCACCGCCTCGGCGCGTGTAAGGCTTGCGTACGGGTCAAAGCTGCTGCCCGACGCATCGGCTCTGCCCTGCATGATATTGAGCTCAGACAGTGCCTTTATATGATTTACCGCCCAGTTCGGTATAGAAGCCGCATCGTTCAATTCAAGCTCCTTACCGCTGTATTCTTTGATGTCGATTTTAAGCATATTCGCAATCATCACGGCAAACTCCGCCCTGGTGATGCTCGACGAAGGATTAAAATACATTTTCCCGTCAAGCTCAGTGCCGTTTACAACGCCCTGACCGTTCATATAGGTTATATACGGTCTTGCCCAGTGAGAAGATACATCGGCGAATTTATCTTCATATTCATTTCCGTTTAATGTATAGTAAGCCGCCGTGCACAAATCCGCATTATTCTTAACTGCGACGTTTATTTTGTGCATCATGCTGTCGTTAAAGACCAGGTTTATGCAATTATTTTCCAAAACTGCCTCGGCATCCGTTCCGTCAACCTTAAGCGTGATATTTTCGGCATTCACACTCACGCCGTCCGAATTTGAAAACGTGATTTTCACCTGACCTGCGGACGGATTTTCAAATCCGATATCCGTATAGCTGTTTTTCCCCGCTGTCACGTTCACGTTTATGCTCACGGCGTATCCGCCGGCACTGACTTCTATTATCCCCTGCCCTACCTGACTTCCGGCAGTGTAATAGCCGTTCGTATCTATGGTGCCGATATCACCGCTTGAGGATATGCACTTCCATTCAAAGCAGCTGTCATCGGCTATAAGCTCCTTGTGCCCTTTAAATGCCGTAGCCGTCAGATTCACCGATTCGTTCACCGAAACCGTTAAATCCAACTGCACGGCTCCCGTGTCCTGATTGTAAAGTGTTATTTTATCCGGCGTTTTAAAGCTGTTCACGTACGCAGTTCCGCTCGCTCCGCCGCCCGATGCCGACACTGCCACTTCTCCGTCACCCGTTATCATAACCTCGGGATTTGAGCTTTGAGTACCGTCCGGAGCGGTGTAGACTATACCGTTCGGAACGGGTGACTTGTAATAGTTTTCATCCGTCGCCAGAACCGTGAATTTTTGAGTTGCACCCGACAGGTAATTTTTGCCGTAAGGGTATAAAAACAGCTTTTGTGAATTTCCGTTTGTTTTTGCGGTGTTCATTAAGCCTATGAATGTAGCAACCTTTCGTGGGCTTCCGTCCGAGGGCTTGTTTATAACGGAAAAATTATCATTTCCGGGGTACACACCGCCTATGCTCGTAGAGCCTCCGCCGTCAAGATTCACCGCATCCACACAGCCGAGCTCCTTCATTCTCTTCGCAAGGGTGTTAAGCCTTACACCGTAGCTGTGTCCCGACTGTCTGCCGTCAATGGTATAAAAGACCAAGGTGCCGTCTGCCTTCACACCGAAAGCACTTCTCGGTGCCGCTGATTCGTCCACATCGAGCACATTGCCGTCCTTGACCAGTCTGCCGCCGAAACAGCCGAGGATATCCTTAGCTTCGCGCCAGCGAGGGTCACCCTCCGCAGTCGTATTTATGGTGACTTCGTCACCCTCCTTGAAAAGCTGAAGCTGACTGTACACCTCGGTCGGCACGCGGTCATCCGCCGTAAGGACTATCTTACCCTGTGGTATATCAATCTCTCCGTCGGATTTAATCACCTGCTCCACGACACCTTTTACGGTGCTGCCCATGGTAAGCTCACTGTCAAGCGAGCCTATCACCACGTTTAAGCCGGGGTCCTCCGCCTCGGTGGTAGCTCCGAATTTATCGTCCAGCATATATATGACATAAGGCTGACGATATTTGTTAAAATTATCAATCGAAATAGTGTTTTCGCCCACGGTAATGGTGGTATTGATTGTAAGCCAGGATATAAAGGCACTTCCGTCGGCATTTATGCCGATAGCATCCATAGATGAGGAATCCTTCGTCACCAGCACACCATCACTCACCTGGTGGCTCATGGGTACACCCGTTTTAAATGAAAAGAAATCCGAATTCATAAGCATCACAGGGTATATGCCGCTTTGAACGAGCGAAGATGCCATGGACGAAATGCTGTTCTTTCCGTACAGGTAAGTATCATTTACCACCACCGGTACCAAGTCGGTATTCGGCTTGTATTCCACGAAGTTCTCGGTTTGCAGACCGACGCCCGACTGGTCACTGTAAAAGCTTTTCGTGTACAGGATTGCACCCGGTCCTATGTCAATGTGGGAGTTTGTCACGCTTTCACTTCCGAGAATCGATGCGCACACTCCGCTTTGAAACATCAGCACAGCCGCCGTGACAATACCAGCTACTCTCTTTAATCTCATTTATATCTTTCCTTTCAACAAAGGGACTTCAGTCCCGTAATTCAGCGTTTTCGGCAGAATCCGCTGCCTTGTAAGGCTCGGACAGCTTAACCCGGTTATAATTTAAGCTTTTAAATAATTATATCAGAATGATATGCGACTTTACAACAAAAAATAAATTTTTTAATCTAATTTTCATATTTTATTTACATATATCAGCTT
>CAYRGA010000046.1:0-13598 GCA_964423705.1 uncultured Oscillospiraceae bacterium | reverse complement strand
GCAAAGCTAAAAATAGAAGAAATTTGTGGAGTATGCAAAATGAAATTAATAATTTAAACATTGAAACGGCACAGCTTAACAGCATTATTACAGAGGGCAAAGGACTTGCACTGAAACTTCGGGAAGATGAAGAGATACTTGGCGAATTAAAAGCAAAAATATCCGTTGCTGAACATGAATTAAACTCATTGATACTGGCACGTGATGTTTTAAAAAATGCTTTTGACAGAATGAAAAAAGTGTTTGCGCCGGCATTTTCCAAAAGTACTGGTGAATTTTTGAAACAATTGACATCCGGAAAATATTGTGAGATAAAATCGGATGAAAGCTTTAACGCCAAAATCAACAGCGCCGATGGCTATAACAAGCTTGAGTATTACAGCCGAGGTACGTGTGAACAGGTTTATCTTGCCATGCGTTTGGCATTATGTGATACTGTGGTTAACGATGTCGGACTGCCGCTGTTTCTTGACGATGCCTTTTGCACATATGATGATGATAGATTTAACAATGTGCTTAATCTGGTGAGCGAAGAATCGAAAAGCAGACAGATTTTTATTACTTCGTGTCGTTCGACAGAATTTTTGTTTTTTAGAAATGCAGGAATCAATATAATCAAATTGTAAATAATTTTTATATCGAAAGGAAGGATAATATGTCCGGTAATGCAAGTATTGAATTGGCAAAGGGTTCTATTATAATCGAAACGGATGTCATAGCTAAAATAGCAGGATATATAGCTACATCATGTTACGGCGTTGTTGGTATGGCATATCGTTCAAAATCAGACGAATTTGCGAGCTTACTAAAGAAAGACAGCCTTACAAAAGGCATTAAAGTTACAGCTGCCGATAAAAAAATTACACTTGATATACACATCATCGTTGAGTATGGGGTAAATATCAATGTTGTAAGTTCCAGCATTATTAATAATGTAAAATATCAGGTTAATCAAATGACAGGCCTTGACGTTGAAAATGTGAACATTTACGTTGAAGGATTCAGAGTTCAGGAATAAGAGGTGACTTCGTTGATTAGAGAAATAAATTCCGAGCTGCTGTGTGATATGGTGATTTCAGCTGCCGCAAATCTTGCGAATCATAGGCAGGAAGTTGATAATATGAATGTGTTTCCGGTGCCTGACGGTGATACCGGTACAAACATGTCAATGACAATGGATGCTTGTTATAATGCTGTCAACGCCAATATCGGTGCAGCAAATTCCAAGCTGGTTAAAATTGTCGCCGATGCTGCACTTAGAGGTGCCAGAGGAAATTCGGGCGTTATTTTGTCGCAGCTGTTCCGCGGTGTGCAGAAGGTTGTGACGAGTGCGGAGGTTTTTGACTGTGACACAGTGTCAAAGGCTGTGCAAAATGCTGCAAAAACCGCATACAAAGCAGTTATGAAGCCTACAGAGGGCACAATTCTCACTGTTGCCAGAGAAATGGCAGAATGTGCCGCAAAATACGAAAACGAATTTGAGGATGTCGCTGATTTCGCGGCTGTGATAGTTAAAGCGGGGAATGATGCCTTAAAGCGTACTCCCGATATGCTGCCGCAGTTGAAACAAGCCGGGGTCGTTGATTCCGGTGGTCAGGGACTTATGTATATAGCTGAGGGAATGCTCTATGTACTGCAAAACGGAGCTTGCATAAAAAGAACCGACAATACCGGCATAAAGCCTGCCGAAGGAGTTGGAGCTTCAAGCACCGAAATAACAGATTTAAAATATAATTACTGTACGGAATGTATAATTGAAAAAAAGGATAACAGCGTAGATGCGTTTGCTTTTAAAATGAAGCTTGAGCCTAAGGGAGATAGCATGGTGATTGTCGATGATGATGAAATCATCAAGGTTCATATTCATACGAACAACCCCGATTTTGTACTTTGCGAAGCATTAAAATTAGGTGAATTGTCAACTGTTAAGATTGAAAATATGCGGCTTCAGCATAACAATATTGTAATGCCGCAGGATGAGCCAAACTCTGATGAAATGCCTGCAGTGTCTGATGAACCCGAGAAATTCGGCTTCATATGTGTGGCTGTCGGTGACGGTATAGAACAGACTTTTAAAAATCTGGGCGTTGACTGCATAATCAAAGGCGGTCAAACCATGAATCCGAGTACGGATGATATCTTGAATGCTATCGAAGGCTTGAATGCGGAAAATATATACGTATTTCCGAACAACAAAAATATTATAATGGCAGCCGAACAGGCAAAGCAGCTGTCAACAAAAAATGTATATGTTGTTCCGTCTAAAAGCATGACGCAGGCTATGAGCAGCCTTTTGACCTATGATGCCGACATGTCGCCTGATGATAACTATTCGGCTATGTGTGATATTTTGAGTGATGTTAAAAGTGCTCAGGTAACATATGCTGTCAGAAGTACCGAAGTGGGAGATAAAGCTATTAATCCCGGAGATGTTTTGGGAATACTTGAAGGCAGCATAACGGATGTGCACGAAAATGTCCGAGATGCGGTTTTTGGATTGCTCGACAAAATGGTTGACGATGAAAGCTCGGTTATAACTTTATTTTGGGGAGAAGAAGTCAGCAGTGCCGATGCTGATGATATTCGAAGCGAAATCGAAGATAAATATGACGAGTGCGATGTATGTATGCATTTCGGCGGTCAGCCGGTTTATTATTATTTGATTTCTGTTGAATAACGGGGTTTATGATGGAATTTGAAAAATATACTTCTGTTCTTAATTCCGAATTGCGCATTATAAAAGGAGTTGGCGAAAAAAAGTCAGCTCTTTTTGCGAAAATGGGAATTAAAAACATATGGGATTTGATACACTGCTTTCCGCGCAAGTATGAAGACAGACGTGAAATTTTCAGCATTGCAGATGCGACGTGTGGTCAAAGCTGTTGTATTAAGGCTGTTGTGGTGAGAAAACCCGCTATAAAAAATGTCAAAAAAAACATTTCACTATACATTATAAAAATCAGTGATGGGACAGGCTATATGGATGTCAAATGGTTTTCATCACCCTTTAATAAAAATAAAATCGTAAGCGGTGCGGAATACGTGTTTTATGGCTATGTGTCGCACGAAAATTATAAACAAATGGATTTGAAAGCATTTGAACCTGTAGGAATGAATCGTGACACAGGACGTATAATTCCACAGTATCCGCTTACGTCGGGACTTTCTCAGAACGATTTTAAAAAGGCTGTATCGGGCGCTTTGGCAATGTTTGACTGTTTTGTCGATTCGCTTCCGCAGGACATCATTGTTGCCAACGACCTTATGAATAAAAATGATGCCATACGCGAAATGCACAATCCGCAAAACTTGAACACTCTGAAAAGAGCTCGTATGAGCTTGGCGTTTGAAGAATTATTTACATTGACTCTTGCGCTTAAAAGAATGCGTACAGCGACTGATTTGACTACTGAGGTTAATATCACAAATGTTAAATGCGCTGCCGAATTTGCCGAAGGATTACCGTACGAGCTCACGGTTGACCAAAAAAAGGTTATAAATGAGATTTGCAAAGATTTGTTAAAAGACAAACCTATGAACCGTATTTTACAGGGGGATGTCGGTAGCGGAAAAACTGTTGTTGCGGCTGCTGCGGCATATATAATGCATACAAATGGGTATCAGACGGCTATTATGGCACCTACTGAGATACTTGCCAATCAGCATTATAATTCCATGCTCGGTTTCTTTGAAAATACAGATATAAAGGTCGGACTTTTAACCGGTTCGTCACGCTCAAAAAAGAATACACTTTCGGATATTGCCGACGGGAATTTTGATGTCGTGATAGGTACACATGCCTTGATTGAGCCTAAGGTTAAATTTAAGAATCTCGGTCTGTGCATTACCGATGAGCAGCACAGATTCGGAGTAAATCAGCGAGCTGAATTGGCAAGAAATGAAAAAAGACCGCATGTTCTTGTTATGAGCGCTACACCGATACCACGGACATTAGCACTGGTTGTATACGGCGATTTGGATTTATCGGTAATTAAGTCTTTGCCGAAAAACAGACAGGCTGTTGAAACATACCACATTTCTCCGAATAAAAGAAACCGGTTAAATCAATTTATAAGCAAAGAGGTACAAAACGGGCATCAGTGTTTTGTTGTTTGTCCGCTTATCGACGAATCCGAAAATACAGATATTAAATCAAGTGTACAGATATATCAATACTTTAAAAAAATATTTCCGATGTATTGCATTGGTTTGATTCACGGCAAATTAAGTAATGCCGAGAAAGATGCAATTATGAAGGATTTTCATGATAATCGCATTCAAATTTTGATTTCGACAACAGTTGTGGAGGTTGGAATAGATGTGCCGAATGCCACTGTTATGGTTGTTGAAAATGCGGAGCGATTCGGGCTTTCACAGCTTCATCAGCTTCGCGGAAGGGTTGGACGCGGTAATGCGAAATCCTATTGTATTTTGGTGTCTGAGTGTACGACTGATGAAAGCCGAAGCAGAATGTCGGTAATGTGCTCAGTATCGGATGGATTTGAGGTGGCTCAGAAGGATTTGGAAATGCGAGGGTGCGGTGAATTTTTCGGTACACGCCAACATGGTTTGCCGGAACTCAAAATAGCGAACCTGTTTACGGATGCGGAGCTTATCGAAAAAGTCGGCGGTGTGTGTGATGAAATCATAAGAAAAGACCCCGAGCTGTTGTCGGATGACATGGTATACATAAAAGGCAGAATTAAGAAGCTTTTTTTAGACTGTGGCAGCATTGAAATTTTTAATTAAAAATATATGTTACATAATTATAACATTTTAAAAAAACTCTTTATTTATTTGGCAGTTTGTGATAAACTTACTATGTAAATATACATATTCAGCATGAGGTGGATTAATGTTTGAAAAACTTTCATTTATAGAACAGCGTTTCAGTGAATTGGAAACCAAAATCAGTGATCCGGAGGTGATTGCCGACCAGGAATTATGGCGCAAGCTCTGCAAGGAACACAGCGATATAAAGCCGATAGTCGAGAAGTACCGTGAATATAAGGCGTTAAGTGAAAATATTGACGAAGCCAAGGAGATGCTTTCGTCAGGCGAACTTGATAAAGAAGAAAAAAACATGCTTGAAGCCGAAATCGATGAAAGCCGCGAGGGCATAGACAGAGTTGGGGAAGAACTTAAAATTCTGCTCCTCCCAAAGGACCCGAATGATGACAAAAACGTTATTGTAGAAATACGCGGCGGTGCGGGCGGCGATGAGGCAGCGCTCTTTGCTTCGGATCTTCTTCGGATGTACTCCATGTATGCAGAAACAAAACGCTGGAAAACAGAAATGCTCAGTGCCAGTCCTACAGATATCGGAGGCTATAAGGAAGTTTCTTTCGCAATTAACGGCAGCGGCGCATACAGCAGGTTAAAATTTGAAAGTGGTGTTCATCGAGTGCAACGTATACCGACCACCGAGTCGGGCGGCAGAATACATACCTCTACCGTTACTGTTGCGGTTTTGCCTGAGGTAGAGGATGTCGAGGTTGAAATTAATCCGAATGATTTAAGAATAGATGTTTTCCGTGCCGGTGGTCCGGGCGGACAATGTGTAAACACCACAGATTCTGCGGTACGAATCACCCATATTCCCACCGGTGTCGTTGTATCGTGCCAAGATGAAAAATCACAGCATAAAAATAAAGACAAGGCTATGAAAATTCTCCGTTCAAGAGTATATGACATTTTCTTGCAACAGCAAAATGACGAAATCAGTGCACAACGAAAAAGTCAAGTGGGTACGGGTGACAGAAGCGAGCGTATAAGGACATATAATTATCCTCAGGGTAGGGTTACAGATCATAGAATAGGTTTAACTCTGCATCGACTCGATGCAGTCCTTAACGGAGATTTGGACGAGATAATCGATGCACTTATAACAACTGACCAAAGCGAAAAATTGAAAATGAGTGAAAGCTAATGACGAAAATAATTACTGAAGAAGCTATCGACGATGCAGCTCAGTGCCTTAAAAACGGTGGAACGGTTGTGTTTCCCACAGAAACTGTCTATGGATTGGGCGCAGATGCATTTAACGATGCCGCTATAGATAAAATATATAAAGCTAAGGGAAGACCGAGTGATAATCCGCTCATTGTGCATATTGCCGATATAAATTCTCTTAATTCTCTTACCGACAAGGTATCGGAGAATTGCCAAAAACTGATAGACAAGTTTTGGCCGGGACCGCTGACTATAATTTTCCCCAAAGCGGACAAGGTTCATATGAGAGTTACGGCAGGACTTGACACTGTCGCGGTTCGATTTCCGTCAAATCCGATTGCGCAAAGGCTTATAAAGAAAAGCGGTGTATTTGTTGCCGCACCGTCGGCTAACCTGTCAGGAAGTCCGAGTCCTACTGTCGCAAGGCATGTTATTGATGATTTGAACGGACGGGTTGATTATATAATCACAGGCAGTGACTGTGATATCGGCTTGGAATCGACTGTTATCGACATGACAGGAGACACTCCGAATATTCTTCGCCCCGGAGCGATTACTTTGGAAATGATCAAAGATATTTTCCCAAATGCAATGGAAGATAAATGTACGTTTTCAGATGTCGATAAACCCAAATGTCCCGGCATGAAATATAAACACTATGCGCCGAAGGCAGAGGTTCAAGTGGTTGTTGGCGATAAAGGAAACATACACAAGTACATCGAGAATCAATTAAAAACAAACACTAATTGCGGTGTAATGACATATCGCGGCGGTGATTACAGTGATGCGGTGTGTGTGCTTTCTGCCGGAAATGATATGAATGAATATGCTTCAAAGCTTTTTTATAATTTAAGAGTATTTGATGAATACAAGGTTGATAGAGTATATGCCGAGTTTACCGAAGAAGGCGGAATAGGAACAGCTGTGAGAAATCGCCTATATAAATCGGCAGGCAATAATATAATTGAGGTATAGCCATGAATATAGTGTTTGTTTGTACGGGAAATACATGTCGCAGTCCGATGGCAGAGATTATTTTTAATGATGAATGTTTAAGACGTGGTGCAGAACATAGGGCATTATCTCGCGGTATTAACGTATTTTTCTCGGCTCCGATTAATTCAAAAGCCGTCGATGCGCTTAAAAAACTGGGTATAGGTGCTCCGAATGTAATGTCAAAGCAGATTGATGAAGATGATATTAAAAATGCTGATTTTATACTTACTATGACATCTGAGCATAAAATGATTCTTAAAAATGCATATAAAAAATATTCATCGAAAATTTATACTCTGTGTGAAAAGGCATACGGAAGGGATAAATCCATAGGCGACCCATTCGGTATGAATGCTGATGTGTATTTTGAATGTGCATCCGAATTGAAATGCGCTATCGATGAACTGTTGGATAAGCTATGATAATCAAATTAAACGTTGCACCTTCGTGTGCGCAAGATATTTGTAAGCTTGAAAAAATATGTTTCAGTGATTGTTGGTCACTTGAAGTTATAAAAAAAGATATAGAAAATGCTAATTCGGTTTGGTTAGCGGCATATGACGGCGATGTATTGGTCGGGTATGCTTGTGCAATGGCAGTGTGCGATGAAGCTGAGATAAATCGTATTGCGGTTAAAAACGAATACCGCAACAGAGGTATCGGACACTTTATGCTTAAAGAACTTATTTCCGAGCTCGTGAAGCGTTGCTGTCATAAAATCTTTTTAGAAGTGCGCGAAACCAATAAAAGTGCAATTTCTCTTTATAAAAAAAATGGATTTGACTCGATAGGAATACGCAAGAATTACTATTGTGCTCCCACAGAAAATGCATTGATAATGATGCATGAAATTAATTAAACAGTAGGTGGATAATTTGTCTTTAATACTTGGAATTGAATCATCTTGCGATGAAACATCTGCATCTGTCGTTGAAAACGGTCGTATGGTCAGGTCAAATGTTATTGCTTCACAAATAAATATACATAAACTCTATGGCGGTGTAGTTCCCGAAATCGCATCACGAAAGCATTTAGAGGTTGTAAACAGCGTTATAAAGGAAGCCCTTGATGAGGCAGGGATAACCTATAAGGACATCGATGCCATTGGCGTAACCTATGCGCCGGGTCTTGTAGGGGCATTGCTGGTAGGAGTATCAGCTGCCAAGGCATTATCGTATGCTCTTAAAATTCCGTTGATACCTGTTCATCATATAAAAGCACATATATGTGCGAATTATATCGAACATGCTCAGCTCGAACCTCCTTTTATGTGTCTTGTCGCATCGGGAGGACACAGTCACATAATTTTGGTTAAGGATTACACTGATTTTAAGGTAATAGGACAAACGCGTGACGATGCCGCAGGAGAGGCATTTGATAAAGTTGCCAGAGTTTTAGGATTGGGTTATCCCGGCGGCCCCGCTGTTGATAAATTGGCAAAAAACGGTAACGAAAATGCTGTTTCGTTTAAAAAAGTGACCTTTGGCTCTGAGTGCTATGATTTCAGCTTCAGCGGAATCAAAACAGGCGTTATTAACTATATTCACAATGCCGGACAAGCTGCTGCTTGCAATGAAGATATCGCCGCAAGTTTTCAGCGCAGTGTGGTTGAAGCTTTGGCTGATAATTTACTCAATGCCGCAGATGCTTACAATATAGATACCATAGCACTTGCGGGCGGGGTGGCATCTAATTCTCGGCTCCGTGCGGAGCTTGAAAAGCGCAAGGCATCAAAACAACTGTATTATCCGTCGCCGATACTGTGTACAGATAACGGTGCTATGGTTGCATGCAGTGCTTATTATGAGAGCCTGAATTGCAATTATGCGGATTTAACTTTAAATGCAGTACCATTTTTAAGTGTAGATTCACAATAAAACTTAGGAGGGTAAGAAAATGAAAAAATCAAGAATTATTTCACTTGTATTGGCAGTATGTGTGATGATATGTGCACAGCCTTTCGCAAGTGCCGCATCATTTAATGATGTTGATTCGACAAAGTACAGCTGGGCTGTAAATGAGATTAACTCAATGGCATCAGCAGGTATTATTAAGGGCTATGAAGACGGAACCTTCAGACCCGAAAGAACGGTTACGAAGCTTGAAGCTTTGGTACTTATCGCACGTGTTTTGGGATTAAATGAAGCCGAAAACGAGGATTTGGTAAATGCGGCTGTTGAAACATATTCTGAAAAAATAGACAAATATGAGCTCAATTACGGCGATGAAGAAATTGCATATTTGCTTTTGAAAAATATTATCTCCGAATCCGAGCTTTCTAGCTATATTGAGAAAAGCATAGCTTCTGAAGGTATGAAAAGATATGAGATAGCAGTATTGCTCACAAAAGCGCTTGATGCCGAGAAAACCGTAAGTCAGAATGTCATTACTTCTTTGGAATACAGCGATGCTGCCGATATCCCCGCGTATGCTAAAAAATATGTTGAGTACGTTACAAATAACGGCTTGATGAATGGTATGGATGACAATAAATTTTCACCGAACACCGATGTTACCAGAGCACAGGCAGCAGTTTTGCTTTCAAAGCTTATTAATATGACAGATTATTCATTTAAGTCAGGTGTAGTATCAAGTATGGATACAGCATCACGTATTATTAAACTTAAGAATGTCGGCGGTAGCTCATATGAGTATACCGTATCCTCATCTGTACTTTTAAGATTTGAAGGTGCACCGATTACAATTAACGATATTGCTTCAGGCTACGAAGCGGTTATTACGTTAAAAAGCGACAGCTTATATGCTATCGATTTTGTAACTCCGCTTTTGGATGATGAAGTTTATGGCTCTGTTACAAGTATTTCTACCGGAAATAAGCCTTCGATATCCGTTAATATTTTCGAAGACGATTCAGCAGCGTCAAACAACGATAAGGAAACTTTTCCTTTGGCAGACAATGTCGTGATTTTATATGACGGTTCAACGACTGCGCTTAACAATATTAAAACCGGCATGTATGTGCGCCTTACCGTAAAAAGCGGAAAGGTTGCGACAATAGATGCATACGATAAAATTTCAACTGTATCAGGACGCATTTCCGATATACAGCTCACACCGGTTATTAAACTATTTGTAGAACTTAATAACGGTACAGAGGCGGAATATATCGTTATGGACAATGTTGAGGTAACTCGCAACGGTTCAACCAAAGCATCCGCATCCGATGTTACCATAGGTGATACTGTAGGTCTTACTTTGACGTACGGACGTATATCAAAGATTGTGGCAACAAGTAAAACTCAAACAAAGAGCGGAATAATAACACAGGTTATAATTTCGACATCACCGAAGCTAACTTTAAAAATTGACGGTGCAGAAACCACCTATCCTGTAACAAACAGTTGCGTATTTAACATTCCAGGTAAGCCGGATGCGAATTTCTATGATTTGCGTGCAGGAGCTTCCGCTGAGGTTAAAATAGAAAGCGACACAGTCGTTGAGATTTCCACAGATGTATCTGACGGTATAACTCAAATATCCGGTACTGTATCTTCTGTTAATTCTTCGTATGCTGTAATACAGCTGACATATGTTGATTCGGCAAGTGGCAACGCAGTTACAGAGCCTGTTTTTGTCAAGAATAAAGCTACTATTATAGATATAACCACAGGAAATACCATAAAAATTTCCGCAATTAATCCGGGTGCAAAGATAACAGCATTCGGTTCCAGAAATTCCGGTGTGTTTGAAGCTACAACTATTAACGTGACAACCAATTAATCACAGTATTTTATACCGAATTTATGGTATGCCTTAATGTGCCTTTGTTTCAAGGCACATTTTTGGCTTGTAATAACGCTGTGTCATTTTTGGTTACTTAGGTGGAAAATTGTTTTTTATGTTTAATTGGAATCGGGGGCAATTATCGAATGATAAAGTTCAGCAATGTTCAAAATAGTTTTACAGTAAATAATTTTTTCGTTGATAAATTTTTGTGTGATGCAAATGGCTCATTTGTCAAAGTATACTTATACATATTACGCCATTCTTCACAGAATGATTTGTCATTGACAAAAATTGCTTCTGATTTAAATTTACTTGAATCGGATGTGGTACGCGCTTTTAAATACTGGCACAAAAACGGTGTTTTAAAATTTAAGCACTTCAATAACGATGATTATGATATTGAATTTATAAATCTCGATTCTTCATATGATAACAATACTTCAGATTCCGTAACGGATGAGAAAGCAGGTGTAAGGGTAGGCGCTTCACCCACAGCTGTTATGTACACGAAGGGTGATATAAATAATTATATGAAAAACAATGACGGAATAAGGCATATGTTTTTGATTTCATCACAGCTTTTAAATCGAGAACTTTCTGATACAGACCGTAAAATTATTTTCAGCTTTTACGATTATTTAAAGATGCCGGTAGAAGTTATTTTTACATTGCTTGAGTACTGTGTTTCCATAGGAAAAACCAATATGCGTTATATCGAAAAGGTGGCATATACGTGGGCTGATTCGGAGATAAACACACTTTCAAAAGCAAGCAGTTTCGTTAAAGAACAGACGGAAGCGTTTAAAATAACGAAAAAATACAAGGATATGTTTAAAATTACCGGACGTGATTTCACCGAAACCGAAGAAGCAATGCTTAAAGTTTGGTTGTATGAGCTTAAGGTGACCGATGAAATAATTAAGAATGCATATGAAATTACCGTTGCCAATACCGGAAAAGTTGCATTCAAGTACATGGATGCTGTTATCAGAAACGGCGCGGCTAATTCAAAGCCTACTGGCTCCACACCTTCACAAGTAAGAAGTGAAAGGTCAAAAAGTAAAAATGCATTCCAGAATTACGATGAAAATGACGTTACGGATTTTGATATTAAGATAATGAAGGACAGACTGAATAGAAGTATAGATGTATACGAGGGGTAAGCTATGTATAATTCCAACGTTTTGCATGAACGCGTTATGCGTAAATACGAAAAAATCAGAACTCAGAAAGCGGCAGAAAAAACAGCAGTGCTTAATTATGCATATGATAAGCTGCCGCAGCTTCGCGAAATAGATAATTCCATTTCACAGCTTGCGGTTAAACATGCTTCGAGAATCATTACCGATAAGCTTACACCGGAGCAAGCTGTTGAGGCAATGCAGCGCGAGAAAAGCATGCTGGAAGCAAATAAAAGACTTCTCTTAAGCGAAAGTGCTTTGGATATTCCGAAATATCAACCATATGTCTGTGACAAATGCCACGATACAGGTATGATTAACGGCGAAAAATGCGAGTGCTATATGAAGTATTTGCAGGAGATTATTTATTCGGGTATTAAAGGTGCTGTTGGCATATCGGCAGATTTCACCAAAAGTACATTTGAACTGTTTGAATTAAAGTGGTATGATAAAGCAGTCGATTCCAAGTATGGAATGTCACCTTTTGAAAACATTACAGCTGTGTTGCGCGATTGTCGACAATATTGCATTGATTTTGATAAAAAGGGCGGTAATTTATATTTTTACGGATCATCAGGAACAGGTAAAACCTTCATGGCAAGCTGTATAGCAAACGAATTGATTCGCTTAGGAAAAACGATAATGTATCAGTCGGCATATAAGCTTTTTCAGCTGATGGAGGATTATAAGTTTTCGAAAATAAATCGTGATGAATATGAAGAAGAATATAACAGTGTATATAATAGTGATTTACTTATTATTGACGATTTGGGTACAGAGTTTATGACTGCGTATACCTGCTCTGTATTTTTTGATATATTAAATACGAGAATACTCAATAAAAAAAGTACAATTATAAGCACCAATTTGAGTGTCGGAAACCTTGCCGAAAAGTATACAGACCGTGTATCATCGAGAGTTATAGGAAATTTTGATATGATGCGTTTTATCGGTGATGATATAAGAATAACGAATAAATTCGGAAAATAACATCAGACAGGAGAAATATATGCTAATAGCAAATAACTGGTTGGATTATGAAATTATAGATACAGCAGACGGTATGAAGCTTGAACGCTGGAAGGATATAGTTCTGATGCGTCCCGACCCGCAGATAATTTGGAAAAATCCGTCAATGCCGAAAGCGTGGAAAAGTGCCGATGCGGTGTATCATCGCAGTAAATCAGGCGGCGGAGAATGGGAGTTTTCAAAAAGCCTTCCCGATTCATGGCAAATTAAATACAAAGAGTATACCTTTAATGTCAAGCCGATGGGTTTTAAACATACCGGAATTTTCCCGGAGCAGGCTGTTAACTGGGATTTTATAGATAATGCTGTGTCAAATGCGAAAGGCAGAGCAAATATTTTAAATCTTTTTGCATATACGGGCGGTGCAACCGTCGCAGCCGCAGCAGCCGGGGCGAATGTCGTTCATGTAGATGCTGCAAAGGGTATGGTTAATTGGGCAAAGGACAATGCTGCCTCATCCGGGCTTAAAGATGCCAACATACGCTATATTGTCGATGATTGCATTAAATTTGTCGAGCGTGAAATCAGACGCGGACATAAATATGACGGAATCGTCATGGACCCGCCTTCATACGGCAGAGGTCCCAAGGGTGAGATATGGAAATTTGAAGACGAATTATACGGTCTTATTTTAAAATGCTCGGAGCTTTTGAGCGATAACCCTTTATTTTTAATAGTTAATTCATATACCAC
>CAYRGA010000045.1:0-13672 GCA_964423705.1 uncultured Oscillospiraceae bacterium | reverse complement strand
TATATTATAGTTATATTTTACAATCAAATTCCGAAAAAATCAATAGTTAATTTATAATTAACTGATTATTCGGCCTTTGCTCTTGCGCTTATGATGCTTTCCTGTACGTTCTTCGGAACTTCGCTGTAGTGTGAAGGCTCCATAGTGTACTGACCGCGACCCTGTGTACCGGATCTGAGGTCGGTAGCATAACCAAACATTTCAGAAAGCGGAACATCTGCAGTTACCTGTGTAATACCGCCGGATCTAACTTCCTGGCTCTTTACAAGACCTCTTCTTGAGCTCAAGTCGCCGATAACGAAGCCGAGGTATTCATCGGGAACAATAACGTTTACGAGCATTATAGGTTCCTTGATTACAGGGTCAGCCTTTCTCATACCATCTTTAAATGCCATCGAAGCGGCAATCTTAAATGCCATTTCGGATGAATCGACTTCATGGTAAGAACCATCTATAAGTGTAACCTTTAAGTCAACAACGTTATATCCTGCAAGGATACCATTCTGCATAGCGCCCTGAATACCGGCGTCAACAGCAGGGATGTATTCCTTCGGGATAGCACCGCCGACAATGCTGTTCACAAACTCATAGCCTTTACCTTCTTCAAGAGGCTCCATGATAATCTTACAGTGACCGTACTGACCTTTACCACCGGACTGACGAGCATACTTGTGTTCTACTTCTACAGTCTTTCTGATAGCTTCTCTGTAGGAAACCTGAGGCTTACCTACATTTGCTTCAACCTTAAATTCTCTCAAAAGTCTGTCTACGATGATTTCAAGGTGAAGCTCACCCATACCGGCGATAATTGTCTGACCTGTTTCTTCGTCTGTATATGTCTTGAAGGTCGGGTCTTCTTCAGCAAGCTTTGCAAGTGCAAGACCCATCTTCTCTTGACCTGCTTTAGTCTTAGGCTCGATAGCTACTCTGATAACAGGCTCCGGGAAGTCCATGGATTCAAGGATGATAGGATGTTTTTCATCGCAGAGTGTATCACCGGTCGTTGTATTCTTAAGACCAACTGCGGCTGCGATATCTCCGGAATAAACCTTTTCGATATCCTCTCTGTGATTTGCATGCATCTGCAAGATACGTCCAAGTCTTTCTTTATTGTTTTTGCAGGAGTTCAAAACATATGAACCTGCATCAACAGTACCCGAATAAACTCTGAAGAAGCAGAGCTTACCAACAAACGGGTCTGTAGCAATCTTAAATGCCAATGCGGCAAACGGAGCATCGTCGGATGACGGTCTTTCGTCCTCCTCGTCTGTTCCCGGAATAATACCCTTAATATTAGCTACGTCTGTAGGAGCGGGCATGTATTCGATAATTGCGTCAAGAAGCATCTGAACGCCCTTGTTTCTATAGGAAGTTCCGCAAAGCATAGGAACTATCTCGTTATTTATGGTTGCTTTTCTCAAAGCGAGCTTTAGCTCATCAACTGTGAGTGAATCGGGATCTTCGAAATACTTCTCCATAAGAGCTTCATCTGTTTCGGCAATAGCCTCTATCATCTTAGCTCTGTATTCCTGAGCTTTTTCGAGCATATCGGCAGGAATATCCTCCTCACCGAACTTTTCGCCCAATTCGTCATAGTAGATTTCAGCTTTCATTGTCATAAGGTCGATGATACCTCTGAATGTATCCTCCGCACCTATAGGAAGCTGAATCGGAACACCGTTTGCACGGAGTCTTTCGTGAACCATGTTCTCTACGTTATAAAAATCAGCACCCATGATATCCATTTTATTAACGTATATCATTCTCGGTACGCTGTAGTCATCAGCCTGTCTCCAAACAGTTTCAGACTGAGGCTCAACACCACCCTTAGCACACATAACGGTTACAGAACCGTCGAGAACTCTGAGTGAACGCTGAACTTCAACAGTAAAGTCAACGTGTCCGGGTGTGTCTATGATATTAATTCTGTTTTTAATGCCCTTGAAAGGACCTGTCTTCGGCTCCCAAAAGCATGTGGTTGCAGCAGAGGTAATTGTAATACCGCGCTCCTGCTCCTGTGCCATCCAGTCCATTGTAGCGGCACCGTCGTGGGTTTCACCGATTTTATGGTTGATACCTGTGTAGTACAGTATTCTTTCTGTTGTGGTTGTTTTACCGGCATCGATGTGAGCCATGATACCGATATTTCTTGTGTTTTGCAAAGAATATTTTCTACCCAAAATTGTTTTCCTCCTTTCTTATACTTGTAACAAGGCAAATTACCAACGATAATGCGAGAATGCCTTGTTGGCTTCTGCCATTTTGTGTGTATCGTCTTTTTTCTTAACTGCGCCGCCCATGTTGTTTACAGCGTCGAGGATTTCTCCTGCGAGTCTTTCACGCATTGTTCTTTCGTTTCTCTGGCGTGAATAAAGAGTAAGCCATCTGAGACCCAAAGTCTGTCTTCTGTCAGGTCTTACTTCGATCGGAACCTGATAGGTCGCACCGCCGACTCTTCTTGCTTTAACCTCTAAAACAGGCATGATATTTTCCATAGCTGCATTGAACACTTCCAACGCGTCCTTACCTGTCTTTTCAGCAATGATTTCAAAAGCACCATAAACTATACTCTGAGCAACACCTTTTTTACCGTCCAGCATAATGTTGTTTATAAGCTTTGTTACAACAACGTTGTTATACATAGGATCCGGCAGTATTTCTCTTTTTGCAATATAACCTTTACGTGGCACTATACTTCCCTCCTTCATAATAAAATGATTTCATAGGTACTCAAACCTTTCAAAGTTTGCAAGCGCTCAATACAAAATATATATAATTCCGTATTGCCGCACCGTTTAATCAAACGTATTCGGCTTTCGGAGCTGACTTGCGTTTTTTAGCTCAGATATTATTTGGCCTTTTTAGCACCATATTTTGATCTGGCTTGATTTCTGTTGGCAACTCCGGAAGCATCCAAAGCACCGCGGATAACGTGATATCTTACACCCGGGAGGTCCTTAACTCTTCCTCCTCTGATAAGCACTACACTGTGCTCCTGAAGATTATGACCGATACCCGGAATATAAGCTGAAACTTCAACGCCGTTTGTAAGTCTTACTCTGGCCATTTTACGAAGAGCTGAGTTAGGCTTCTTAGGTGTCATGGTTTTAACAGCTGTGCATACTCCTCTTTTCTGAGGTGCGCTCTGGTCTGTAGGTCTTTTCTTAAGAGAGTTGAAACCAACCTGAAGTGCAGGTGCGGTAGACTTCTTTACGGATGTCTGTCTGCCCTTTCTTACTAACTGGTTAAATGTTGGCAAAATGTATTCACCTCCTATTTTTGGATTTATATATTAAACGCCTTAAGCGAATAATAACAAGCTTATTTCTGCAATACCGCCACAGAAGCATTCACATCTATGCGGCATGCCTTTCCAAGGGCCTCTTTTGTTTCGATAAGCTCGATGGGCACATTGTTTGTATGACATGCATCAACGATTTTCTTTGTCATACCGGGCTCAACATCACCGGCAACAAATGCCTTTGCCGCATTGCCGGATTCGATAAGCTTTATGCAGCGTCTGAAACCCACGACTGCATTTTTGCCTTTGATTTCGTCCATCACTGTATAATCCCCTCCGTTGAAATGCACACCCCGCCAAGTTGTATGAATTGATTATAATTCGCAAATGCTTTGATTTTTAAGCATAATGCAAAGACTGTTTCCTTATCTCGGGGTATACTTCCGCATAATCATGCTTTTACATTATATATCAACTTTACCTCTCATGTCAAGTATTTTAAAAAACTTTTATTAAATTTTTGTTTAATTGTTAATTTTAAGGATATTATTTTCATATTATCGCCCATAAATTACATTGTCGAATAAAAATCGGTATCTATTTTACACCGCACAGCATATAATATTCAATAAACGACTTTACACCGCTGTAACACGCAACAGGTCACAATAACATGCAGAATTCGGGAGGTAATTGTGTTGAGCGACTTCAACAAGGAAATGGAATTTATTAAAGATGCGGCAAAGGCCGACATAAAAATCAACAAAAACGCCGACAACTTCATGGACGGTTTTAACAAAAGCGAGGTTCAGAAAAAATTGCGGGAGCTTGGCATGGGAAATCTGGCAGACAGACTTGAACCGATGAGCAATCAAGCAATAGAAAACATGCTCAGACAAAATCCGCAAATAATAAAAAAGGCTCTTGAAATATTAAACAACGGGAGGCAATAAAAATGGATGATAACATGAGTGCGAAGCTTATGGAGCTTCTAAACAACCCTGCTGCCATGAAGGAGCTGACGGATGTTATAAGCAAATTCAACGGCGGCTCGGATAGTATATCCGCTCCTCAGCCGAGCAATGATGACCTCGCACTTAAAGCGGGACAGCTTATGAACAGCTTAGGAAACGGAAGCGACCGCCGCATAAATCTCTTAAATGCGATAAGACCGTACCTGAGGGAATCGCGCGCATCAAATGTTGACAAAGCCATACAAATGCTTAAAATCACCAAGCTCACCGATATTTTGAAAAACGAAAGGAGCTAACCATGTATCAGAGATATTATGACGGCTACCCCACCGAAGCATATGCAACTGTGGGGCAAAACGAATTTGATGTTGACAGCACGACGGAAAACTCGCCGCAAACAACCGATACCGCCACAGGTGCCGAGCTTTCCGTGTCGAGTCCACACAATAAGGACATCCAAATCGAAACGGCGTCGCCGACTAAAGGTGGATTGTTTTCGTCTATCAAAAGCGATGACATCCTGCTTATAGCTCTGCTGATAATACTTGCCGCAGAAGCTCCCGACGATACTGTTATGCCGCTGATTATAGGGTACATTCTGCTGAATGATATTCTGCCGATTTGACAAAATCGAAAAAAACATATATAATTAACCAAAATTAACTTTTACAATTTGCAAAAGGAGAATTGATCATGAAAAAAACAATTTTAGCTTTTATATTTGCGGCGGTAGCCCTATGGAGCTTTACCGCAGCGGCTGACAGCCCACAGACAAAGATTTATGTAACCGGAGAGCAGGTAGCCTTTACCGAAGATACTGGTATACCGTTTGAAAGTCAAAATCACAGAACCATGGTACCTCTGAGAGTAGTTATGGAAAAATTCGGTGTGGCTGTAGACTGGGATGAAAAAACCGAATCCGCGCTTTTAAGCAAGGACGGCATTTCGCTTACGGTAACCCTTAATTCAAAAACTCTGAAAACAGGTGACGGCACTACAATCACCACGGACGAAGCACCCCTAGAAACAGGCGGAAGGATTTACCTTCCGATACGCGCGGTTGCCGAAGCTTTCGGCGGATATGTGCTATGGAACGAACAATTAAACAGTGTTTTCGTTTTGGGAGATGAATATTTCGAATTCCGTGACATGTTCAACTATAACGGAGAGCTTTCAAAATATGTGGATACAGTGGTTGTTTCCGCCGTATACAACGGCGAAAAAATCAAGGATGAATTTAAAAATCGATGGGTCGGATTTCCTTCCGACAAAGCAGATATCTACTTAAAAGCTATCGCAACCGACAAGCAGGGTTTAAATCCCGATTATGACATACATATAAACTTCTGGTATCCGTCGGACGAAGCAGAGAACGGATATTACCTGGCAAGTGTATCTTCATTCAGCTACGAAACCAAGATTTACAATCCGTTTGACCAAACCGAAATAAATCAGCTTAACCAGTAACAAAAAAAGCGTATATTTTTGATTATCGAGCACGATTCAAAAATATACGCTTTTTTAATGCCGTTTATACACAAAATTCAATTCTTACTTATGATTTGCCAATTTTCGGACGGTAACAAAATTAAAAGCCATACCGATAAGCATTATGACCGTAAACACAATCAAATACCACACACACGCAAATCCGTGCGCAAGAATTGCCGCAACAATCATAAAAGCAGAGCCTATAACCGCACCGCATGGTATGATGAATCTATTCATAACTGACAAGTCTTTTTCCTTTTTCATCCACATTACAAAAATTGGGATATACATTGCGTATATAGTTATAATCGGTATCTCGGTGGAATCAAATACAAACGCGCCTTTAAAGGTACACGCCAAATTGGTGAAGAAATAGTACACTCCCCAAAGCATACATATAAACAATCCTATAATCGCCGAGTTCGGTGCCATATTGGTTCTCTTGTCTATCTGAGAGAAAATCTTCGGCGACGGTCCTTCGTTTCGAGCCGCCACGGAATACATACCGCGAACGCTGGCAAGCATTAATCCGTTAAGCGAACCTATACATGATATCGCCACAAACAAATTAAGTACACTGCCGAAAACCGAACCAAAAACATTTGAAAAAGCAACAGCAGAGCCATTATTTATAAGTTGCTGATTACTTGCTCCTCCGGCAACTCCCAGATAGTACGAAATATACGACACTATGACTATCAAGCTACCTATTATGAGTGCCTTCGGCAGATTTTTCTTTGAATCCCGTATTTCAGAATTTATGGAGGTAGCAATTATCCAGCCCTCGTATGCAAACGCAGCCGCGGTAACAGCCGCGAAAAGCGGATGATTGTGCTGTGCGGAAACAACAGCCTCAGAAGTAAAGTTGTCAATCAAAGTCCCGTTATATATTCCCGAAATTATCCCGAAAACCGACATGAAAGCTATAGGAATCAATTTTATTACCGTTGTTAAAACCTGCATTTTTCCCGCAAGTTTCGGTGAAAGAGCGTTCACGGTATAAGCACTGCACAAATAGAAAAGCATAAGTGCCATACATTCGGGTCCTACCTCACAGCCGCCCTCCGCCGCAGAAATAACCATCGGAAAATCGGGGCAAACACTCAATGCGAAAATAAGTGTATATCTTGCACACAGCCATGCAAGAGTTGAAGTGAGTGTCGGGTAATAAACCGTTGTCAAAAACCAGCCGACAGCATATGCGTATTTTCTTCCGACGGCTGCCTCAGCATAATCGACTATGCCGTTCACCTTTTCATATTTATGTGCCATATTGGCAAAAGCCAAAATACAAATAAGCATTATGGCACCGCCTATTAACCATGCCGCGACACCCATAGGCATATTGCCGTCTGTTTTCTGCAATATAACCTGTGCCTTAAAAAACACACCGCTGCCTATTACTATGCCGACAACCATGCATATCGCAGTAAATAAACCATATCGTTTTTCAAATCCGTTGCTCATCGTTTCGCCCTTTCGTTATTCCTTTTAACTTTATTTTTTCACAGCATTCCGAATTCATACTGATTTTTTCGAAACCCCTACACAAAAAGCTCCAGCAAATAAACCACGATACATGAAGATATCGCGACCATAAAAAGATTTTTGCTGAACCATGCCGTAATCACCCCAACCGCAAAAGCGGCTATTCCCGAATATATGCTTTTGGTTGCGTTTATAATAGCCGGAAATGTCATAACGGCAAGTGTAACATACGGAACATAGTACAGAAACGAACGTATAAATCTGTTCTTTATCGGCTTATTTATAAGGGTAAGGGGAATTACTCGTATGAAGTATGTAACAAGTGCAATAACGAATATATAAATATAAATATTATGCTTCATCTTCATCCTCCTTAATTGGGAATGCCAATGCCGCCGCAGCCGAAATAACCACCGTCAGAATTATAATCTGAGTTCCCGAGGATATCGCTGCCATAAAAGGCAGTATACTGAGCACAAAGCTCAACAACATCGAAATTATCACCACACCGAGTATAACGCGATTCTCACGCGCTGCGGGGATGATGGTAGCCAGGAACATACCGTACAAGCTGACTCCCAGCGCACTTACCACACTCGAAGGAAGTACATTTCCCAGAATAACCCCAACGCAGGTTCCGAGCATCCAGCAAGGCATGGCAACCGACATCATTCCGAAATAGAAGGACGGCATAACTTTACCTGGCTGCATGACAGCCGAGCCGAACATTTCATCCGTTACTGCAACACCGATGATTAATTTATCTACAAGCCTTGACTTTTCCGAAAGTTTCTGACTGAGTGCACACGACATAAGCAAATACCGTGCGTTTGCCACAAATTCCATCAGAGCGATTTCAAAATATCCTGCATTTGCGGCGATAAGTGAAAATGCGGCATATTCTCCTGCCGAAGCGTTTAAAAGCAAGCTCGCCAACGATGCCTGAAAAGCGGAAAGCCCTGAATTTTTTGCGAAAATTCCCAAAGATAAGGAAACGGCAAAATAGCCTATTCCTATGGGTATTCCCATTTTTATTCCTTTGAAGTAAGAAGCTGCTGTTTTCATTACCGTAATTTCTCCGTTTCAAATATAGCTGAATGTATAATTATATGAAATATTTTGCACTTAAATATTCCACCATAAAACCGATGTGTTCCGGAAAACCAAAATCCGGAACACATGCAGCAAGTGTATTTCAAGCTCTCAAATCAACCGGGAGGCCATCCGAGGTTCCTGCCTGCGAGAACATGAAAATGCAGATGTCCCACTGTCTGACCGCCATCTTTTCCGCAATTATTAACAACTCTGAAACCATCCTTATCAAAGCCCATATCACGTGCTATTTTTCCTGCAACCATGAATATGTGCGACACAACCGCGGAATTATCATCATCAAGACAAAGTGCCGAAGCGATATGCGCCTTCGGAATTATCAGTATATGAATAGGTGCGACAGGATTCAAATCCTTAAAAGCAACCACTTTGTCATCCTCGTAGATAAAATTCGTAGGAATCTGTCCGTTTGCAATTTTACAAAAAATACAATCCTCCATTGCTCTTGCCTCCTTTTGTACTAAAATTACGATGTGTTTTAAACTATTTTATCTGCTGTTTAACTGTTTCAACCGCTATTTTTAATGCTTCGTCGATACCGCTTGCATCTTTTCCGCCTGCCTGAGCGCTGTCCGGTCTGCCGCCGCCCGAGCCGCCGACTGCCGGAGCTGCCGTCTTAACAACCATACCGCAGTGTACGCCCTTTGCGACAGCATTTTTATTAGCAGAGCACACAAGCATAACCTTACCGTCGGAAGCGGATGCCGTAATGCATACTGCTGTATCGAATTTATCCTTCACGGTATCTCCTATTTTTCTGAGTGTGTTGACATCAGAGCCGTCAAGCTTACCGCAAACTATTTTTACGCCGTTTTCGTCCGATGCGTTTTTAAGCATGTCATCCAATCCGCCGCCGGCGATTTTTTCCTTAAGTTCCTCAATATCCTTGGAAAGCTGCTTATTTTCCGTCTGGAGTGACTCTATTTTAACGGCAGCTTCGGGTGCAGCGCATTTTAACAATTTCGATATATCGTCAATCAAACTTTCCTTTTCGGAAAGATATTTTAAAATTCCGTTTCCGGTAACAGCCTCGATTCTTCTTATACCTGCTGCGGCAGAGGACTCGGAAACTATCTTAAACAAGCCGATATTTGCCGTATTCTTCACATGTGTTCCCGCACAAAATTCCGTGCTGAAATCACCCATTTTAACAACACGTACGATATCGGAATATTTTTCTCCGAAGAGTGACATTGCGCCGAGCTTGTTTGCCTCCTCTATAGGCATTAAAGTGCAGGTGACCTCCATTGCATCGGAAATTGCCTTATTCACAATTTTCTCAGCCTCCATAAGTTTATCGGCACTTACAGCCTCATAATGTGAGAAATCGAAGCGAAGTCTTTCACTGCTCACAAACGAACCCGACTGTTCAACGTGGTCACCAAGGACGATTTGAAGTGCCTTCTGGAGCAAATGTGTCGCGGAGTGATTACGTGCGGTATCGAGTCTAAGTAAAGCATCCACCTCTGCGCAGACCTTCTCACCCTCCGAAATAACACCGCTTTCAACTCTGCACACATGAACGAACTTATCGGTACCCATCTTTTTGGTATCAAGAACCTTCACGACAGCATCAGCGGTTTTCAGCACACCGCGGTCACCCGTCTGACCGCCGCTTTCACCGTAGAAAGGTGTTTTGTTCAGCAATATCATAATCTCGCCGCTTTCGGCATCAGCGTGCTTAAAGCTTTCTGTTCCGCTTACGATAGCCTTAATTTCCGCATCGCACGCAAGCGACTCATAACCTACAAATTCAGCTGTCATCAAATCGATATACTTCTTTTTAAAGTCGTCTTCCTTCCATGCGAGCTCGTCCGCATTACGTCTGCCCATACGCGCGGTTTCCCTCTGCTTCTGCATGCATTTATCAAATCCATCGTGATCTGCGGTAAGTCCCTGTTCTTCAAGTATCTCAACCGTGATATCATATGGGAAGCCGTATGTATCATACAGCTTAAATGCTTTCTCTCCGTCAAGAATTTTTGAATTTTGATTTTTAAGTTCATCTACATACTTTTCCAATATGGAAAGTCCGTCATTTATTGTTTCGCAGAAGCGGATTTCTTCCGTTTCGATTATCTTTTTAATATAATCAGCCTTTGCCGTGAGCTCCGGATATGCGGATTTATTTTCTTCAGCAACGGTATCAACGATTTTATACAGGAACGGGTCGTTTACCCCGAGAAGCTTTCCGTGGCGTGCCGCGTGTCTTAAAAGCCTTCTGAGAACATATCCCCTACCCTCGTTGCTTATCTGCACACCGTCGGCAATCATAAATGCAGTACTTCTGATATGGTCGGTAATAACTCTGAGAGATACATCGGACTGCTCGTCGTCACCGTATTCCACATCGGCAATTTCGCTTACCTTTTTCATGATATTTCTGACGGTATCAACCTCAAAAAGGTTATTAACCCCCTGCATTATGCATGCAATTCTTTCAAGTCCCATACCCGTATCGATATTCGGATGTGCGAGCTTGTTGTAATTTCCGTTTTCATCCTTGTCAAACTGTGTAAATACCAAATTCCAAAATTCCACGAAACGGTCACAGTCGCATCCTACTGCACAGTCGGGTTTTCCGCATCCGTTTTCCGCACCGCGGTCAAAGTATATTTCCGAGCAGGGACCGCACGGACCGGTACCAATCTCCCAGAAATTATCCTCTTTTCCCATTCTGACGATACGATTCGGGTCAACACCCACTTCGTTTACCCATATATCCTTTGCTTCGTCGTCATCCTCATATATGGTAACCCAGAGCCTGTCCTTAGGCATCTCAAGCACCTCGGTGATAAATTCCCACGCCCATGCTGTAGCCTCATGCTTAAAGTAATCACCGAATGAAAAGTTACCGAGCATTTCAAAATACGTACCGTGACGTGCCGTTTTACCCACTCTCTCGATATCGGGAGTACGGATACACTTCTGACAAGTGGTAACTCTTTTACGAGGAGGAACCTGCTCACCCTTAAAGTACGGCTTAAGCGGTGCCATGCCGGCATTGATAAGAAGCAAGCTGGGGTCATCCTTCGGCACAAGCGAAAAGCTCGGCAATCTCAGATGCCCTTTTGTTTCAAAAAAAGATAAATACTTTTCTCTGATTTCATTTAATCCCAATTTTTGCATATATACAAGTCCTTTCAGAATATATAGTCATTATTCAAGCAATATATATTAATAATATAACAAAACATGCTCCATTGTCAACAAAAATACGAAACAAATATAATGTTTGTGACATTTTATTCAAAAAATGGTTTGTTAAGAAAATTTAAACATTATAAATTTTTTATAAACAAATTCATTTTCTGTTGAAAATTTACGTACATTAATGTATAATCACCTTGTAAAATAAAATATTATACCTTGAAACATAGAATATGAAATGGAGAATAGAAATGGAAAAAGAACTTCAAAAATCCTTCACGGTAATGCCTCAGATAGATTTTGACAATCCGGAAATTCTTAAAACCTTTAATAATTTTCAGGAATATATGATGATGTATTCCTGTGCTATCAAGGAAGTTAAAACAAAATTTGAGGTACTTAACTCGGAATTTGCGGTATCGGCAAACCGCAATCCCATAGAAATGATAAAGTCGCGCATAAAGAAGCCTATGAGCATAGTAAACAAGCTTAACCGCAAGGAACTTCCAATCAACATGGATTCCGTATTAAACGAGATAAATGATGTCGCGGGAATAAGAATAATATGCTCCTTTATAGATGACATTTACAACATTGCCGAGATGTTTACCATGCAGGATGACATAAATGTTATAGAAGTAAAGGATTACATAAAAAACCCGAAGCCGAACGGCTACAGAAGCTACCACATGATAGTCGAAGTTCCCGTATTCTTTTCAAAGATGAAGCGGAACATGCGTGTCGAAGTACAGCTCAGAACCATTGCCATGGATTTCTGGGCGAGTTTAGAGCACACCATGAAGTACAAAAAGAACATTCAGAACACCGAAGAAATAGTGGCGGAATTAAAACGATGTGCGGATTCGATAGCGGAAACCGACCTGAAAATGCAAGAAATCAGTTCCCGAATATCGGTCGGTACCGTTGAATAAAGCAGATTATTATCGAATTTATGCGGGGCTTGCAAAAAGCAAATTCCGCATTTTTTTATTTCTTTATTCGACACATCTTGACAAAAATCGATATTACCTATATGATTATATCGGTGATGAAAAATGGTTGGAGTAGTTTTATACAAGAACACCTCAAACGGTTCGTACAGATATGTAAGAATTACTTTTTTCGACGGTAAATACTATAATGACATCGATATTGACAAGCCGTACATAAGCTATACGATTGACACGACCGACAAACGTATCATAAACACCAAATGCAGCGAAGACAAAAAGCCGCCGTATGTCAGGCTTTCTGTGTTGTACAAGGTATTTGACAAATCGATTCTTTACTTAAACGAAAATCAAGATGTCACACAGGTTTATTTCAAGGAATCCGACGATACGGTCGAATTTAAAATAAACTCATATTCCGGAGGCATATGCACTCTGCCCGACTACAACAATCTGCACACGCGAAACGGAACATACTTTTTGTGCGGTGACAGCAATCAACCAAAGCACCCCGTACTTTACAACGATATATTTTGTGTCGCGGCAAACTTCGCGGCAAACAAATTTTTAGATATTACAAACAAGCTCTACTATTACGCATGCGGCACCATCTACATTGATGCAGGCATTATGTTTAATGCAATTCATTCCAAGCATGCCCTTAAAAAGGCACTGTCCTACTATCCCGGCTACTACAGATTCATCGATAAAATCCACAAAAACAAATTTTGCGTAAAATCTTCCGGTCATATGCCATTTATCATTCCAACTGCTCTGCACGAGGAATTTCAACGTTCGGATGTGAGGACAGAGCACTCAAGAATGATAGAAACCTATCGGCTGACGCAGGTAATTATCTACGAGGAGCTTAAAAAGTGCTGTACATCCCGTATCTTCAACGTCGACACGGTCAACGCTCTTATAAATCTCTATTTTAATGATACGGTTATCAAGGCTTTAAACGAATGTTGCAATGTATTTTTTGATTTCGGAGATACGCTGAAGGCGTGGTGCTATTTTCCGAAGGACTTTAAACTTGAATTCATTACCGCTTATGAATATTTAACTTACGTAAACTTTGCCGATGTAAGAGAAGAAATACAAAAAAGTTGTAATGCCCGAAGAAAAAATTTTCGTCTGGAATCCGGGCTTCCCTCACCGATTGCCATAAACTGTTTCGGCAAGTGCTTTTTCGATTTCAACGACACAAAAGTAAGCGAATAGCCGATATTTTTAAAAACAATCATTTTATCGGCGTATACACC
>CAYRGA010000044.1:0-14075 GCA_964423705.1 uncultured Oscillospiraceae bacterium | reverse complement strand
GTATAATAAAAACATAATTTACAAAACTTTTTTGAAAATTATTTTCAAAGGAATGTTGCTATGGATATTGTAGTATGCGTTAAACCTGTCAAAGGAGATATAAATCCCTTTGACGAAAGTGCACTGGAATTCGCATTTTCAGTTAAAAATGCGAAAATAACCGTGGTGTGCATGGGACCTGTATCGGCACTGCCGATGCTTAAAAGGCTGTCGCGATTACCTGTCGACCGCTTGCTCCTGCTCAGCGACAATGCATTTGCAGGGTCGGATACCCTCGCCACCGGTTACATACTTTCAAGTGCGATAATGAAACTAAAGCCCGACCTTGTAATCTGCGGCAAGCAGAGCATAGACGGTGACACCGCTCAGGTGGGTGTGCTCCTGTCGGCAATGCTGGATTATTCTCTTGTTACAAATGTACTGGATGCAGTATATATTGACGGAGAGCTTTTCGGCACAAGTCGAAACGGAAATAAAGCCATAACCGAGAAAAGTGTTGTCACGGTCGAGAAAAGCCGTTATCTCAGATTTCCGAGTATATTTTCAAAGGAAAAAGAGGTCGAGGTTAAAAACGCCGCCGATTTGGAAGTGGATTTATCCAAATGCGGTCTTAAGGGCTCACCCACAAGGGTCCTAAAAACCTACGAAAACGAACGCGGCAGAAGGAAATGCAAATTTATTTCATTCAATGAGCTTTTTGAAGTTATAGAAAAGGAAAGAAATAAAAAAAGCCCTCTGCAGCAGCTCCCGGCTTTTGAAAAAAAGCTTGATGAGATATGGATAGTTGACAATAAAACCGAGAAAATCGCAAATGCGCTCGCAGACAAGATAGTTGTTCTGCCCAAGCTGCCGCCGGGTGAGATTGTAAAAGAGGCACTTTTAAAAAAGCCGAAGGTGATTTTATGGACTGCCGATTCCTGGGGACGTGAAAATGCCCCCGTAGTTCAGGCGATGCTGAACACAGGCTTATGTGCAGACTGTACAAACCTTGAAACCGACGGCGAAAAGCTCTACATGTACCGACCTGCCGGTGTCGGCAGTATAATAGCAAAAATCGAGTGCCGCACACTTCCGGCAATGGCTACGGTGCGCTGTGCAGACGAAAGCACAAGCAGTATAGTGGTATCTGCCGGCAAAGGCGTATCGGACTGCATTGAGGATGTCAAGGATTTTGCACGGGTTTTAAACGCCCGTTTCGGTGCTTCACGACCGATAGTAGACAGCGGACTTGCCGAATATGAAAGCCAAATAGGGCTTACAGGCAAAACCGTGCGCCCATCCGTGTATATAGCATGCGGCATATCGGGCGAGGTGCAGCACACATGTGCGATTGAGGATTCCGGCACAGTGATTGCGATAAACACTGATAAAAATGCGAAAATATTCGACTATGCGGACTACGGTATCGCAGAGGATTTTAAAAACATCAAAAATTTAACTCAATATATAAAACTTAACGGAGGTTGTAAAAATGAATGATTTTATGTTGGACATGATTTCAAGTGAGCTTGAGGATGCGGTTGGAAAAGAAAACTGCTCTTTAAGAGAAATCGACAAGCTTACTCACAGTGTGGATTACTTCTGGCTTTCCAGAATGTGGTCAGACCGCGGACTTAAGATGCCGCAAGCAGACTTCGTGGTATCACCAAAGGATGCAAAGGAAACATCGGCTGTACTCAAAATAGCCAACTACTACAAGATTCCCGTTACCACATGGGGCGGCGGCGGCGGTACCCAGGGCGGTGCACTTCCGGTGTGCGGCGGTATCGTGCTTGACACGAAGAGAATGAACAAAATTTACGATTTCAACGAAAAAGGCATGTATGTAGAATGCGGTACAGGTGCCATTTATAAGCACATTGAGTGGGAAGCAAACGAAAAAGGCTATGCCACCATGCATTACCCCAGTTCCCTCACCTGCTCCACCGTCGGAGGATTTCTGGCACACAGAGGTATCGGAGTAGTATCTACCAAGTACGGTAAAATAGATGACATGGTTCTCGGTATGGAGGTAGTTCTTCCGAACGGTGACATTATAGAAACGTCACCGGCTCCGAAGCATGCCGCAGGTCCCGACCTTAACCAGATATTTATAGGCTCCGAGGGTACACTCGGTATCATGACAAAGGCTCAGATAAGAATTTACGACCAGCCCGAAGTGCGTAAATTCAGAGGCTTCCTTTTCCAGAATATGACAGATGCATTCTCCGCAAGCAGAGAAATACTTCAAAAGTTCAAGCCATCTGTTATGCGTCTTTATGACGAGGCTGAAACCGCATCTCTTATCAAAAAAATCGTAGGTGTGGAAAAGCCCGGAGCATTTATGAACATAGCTATCGAAGGTGTGAAGGAGCTTGTAGAGGTAGAGGAAAAAATACTTCTCGATACCTTCAAAAAGTATCATGCGGAGGACCTCGGCAGTGAATACGGCGAAAAATGGTGGAAAGAAAAAATCACCTTCTTCTACCCGGGTCACATGATGGATTTACCGCAGATGTTCGGTACCATGGATACTATTGCCCCCTATGACAAAATCGAAAAGATATACTGGGAAATGAAAAAAGCCATTGAAACAAACTTCCCGATGGCAAGATTTATCGCCCACTTCTCACACTGGTATGAATGGGGCTGCATGATATATGACAGATTCATAGTTGACGATGTTCCGAAGGACCCGCACGAGGCGCTTAAGCTGCACAATGCTATTTGGACATGTGGAGTGAGAACCGCTCTGGCAAACGGCGGTGTTGTGAACGACCATCACGGTGTCGGCATTAAGCTCGGCAGACTCATGAAAGAACAGTACGGACCCGCAATGCAGGTATTTGAAGGTCTGAAAAAGCAGCTCGACCCCAACGGTATCATGAATCCGTTTAAATTAGGTCTGTAAAATTAATTGACAGTTATTTGAGGAGGAATTAAAATGCAGATTTCACAGAAAAGTAAAGAAATTATAGACAGCTGCAGATTTTGCTGGATGTGCAGACATATATGCCCTATAGGAAATGCCACAGGTCAGGAGAGAAATACAGCAAGAGCAAGAGCACTTTCGCTTTCGCTGGTTACAAGAGATGGTATGGAGTATTCCGATGACGTTATAGACAATGTTTACGAGTGCGGTCTTTGCGGTGCATGTACGAAGGATTGCGCTACGGGCTGGGACCCGATAGTATTTACGAAGGAAGCGCGCCTTGCGGCAGCTATGGAGGGAAAAACCCCCGAATACATAAAGCCGCTTGTGGAAAATGTACTTTCCACAGGAAATATATTCGGCAAAAAAGAAATTTCCGATAAGCTTAAAGCAAAAATTAATTCACTGCCCTCCGATGCGGACACACTGCTGTTCCTCGGAAGCGATGCAAGGTACATTGACGACACAGCTGCTTTAAATGCCATTGAACTTTTGAAAAAAGCCGGTGTCAGCTTCACGGTTCTCGCCGACGAGCCGGACAGCGGATATGCGCTCGATACTCTCATCGGTGCTGCTGAGGAAACCAGACAAGCCATGATATCCGCAGCAGAAAAGCTTGACTACAAGACTATCATAGCCTACGACCCGGCAGATGCCAAGGTATTTCTGCGTGAATACAAGGAATGGAATATCAGTCTTAAAGCATCTGTAAAGACATTTACCAGCTTTGTAAACGACCTTATAAAGGACGGAAAGCTCAATGTCAAAAAATCGGAAACCGTCTACACCTTCCAAGACCCAAGCCTTCTCGCACGTGACCTGGAGCAAACAGAAGATGCCAGAGATATACTCAATTCATGTGGTATCTCCTCCGACATGCTTCTCGCAGGAAAGGAAACCGTATGGGCAGGTAACCTCATATTAAACGAATATCTCCCCGACGTTATGAAGCTCACCGCCGAGAGAAGATGGGTAAATACCGATTACGCAAAGGCGGATGTACTGGTTACGGCATATCCGGCAGAGCATGTACTTCTTTCAAAGAATATGCCCATGGGAAAAAAGATAATGACTATCGAAGAGGTCGTTTTAAACAGCTTGGCATAATCGAATTTTAAATATTAATTAAATGTTAAAAGAATGAGCAGTTACTTTATTTGTAACTGCTCATGTGATATAATCCACTACAGAAAAGCTTGTCATTCATATTTTACGGCTATGGATATGTAAAATTTGGATTATAAGGACAGCTTCGTAAAAATGCATTTACGAGCATTTTTACTTATGATATTATGATTTCAATACAAAGGAATGATAACAATGAAATATGTTTTGGGAATAGATTTCGGAGGCGGCTCATCAAAGGCGACACTCCTGTGCGAAAACGGAGATATAGCCGCCGTAAATTCAGTCGAATATCCTACCCTGTATCCGTCAGAGGGCTTTGTTGAGCAGAATCCCGATGACTGGTACGCTGCCGCCAAGGAAAACATAAAGGCGGTTATCGGCAAAAGTGGCATTAATCCCCGTGATATTGCGGCTGTTTGCCCTGATGCGGCGACCCACACCGCCGTTTTAACGGACGAAAACTTCAACGTTCTCTGCCCGTCTGTGTATTGGACAGATATACGCAGTGTGGACGAGGTGAAATATTTAAAGGATAATTATAAAAAATTAATTGAAAATCAAGTTCTTCACAGCCCCGGCACCATATGGACACTTCCGCAGCTTATGTGGATTAAAAAGCACAAGCCGGATATATGGAAAAAAACCAAGAGAATCATGTTTGCAAAGGACTATGTACGCCACATGCTCACAGGTGACTATGTCACAGATTACATAGAAGCTCAGGGAAGTATGATGTTTGACTTCGGCGCAATGAGCTGGTCAGAGGAGCTTTGCAATATAATCGGCTTTGATACAGCTGCACTGCCGAAAATCGTCACACCTGCCGACATTGTAGGCACCGTAAGTGCACGTGCAGCAGCGGATACGGGACTTATCGAAGGTACCAAGGTGATATGCGGAACGACCGATACCGCCCTGGAGGTGTTCGCATCGGGTGCCATAAAACCCGGTGACATGACCATAAAGCTTGCGACAGCAGGCAGAATATGCACAATTACCGATAAATTCTACCCCGATGAGCACATAATAAACTATTCGCACGTGATAAAAGGCTTGTGTTATCCGGGAACTGCCACAAAGGCCTGCGCCTCCTCCTACCGCTGGTACCGTGATACCTTTGGAGAGAATTACCGGACACTGGATAAGGGTGCCGAAAACGTAAGCATAGGCTCCGACGGCTTGATATTTCATCCGTATTTGAACGGCGAGCTTACCCCCTACGGTGACCCGTCGCTCTGCGGCAGCTTTACCGGCATCAGAGCCGCACACACCAAAGCTCACTTTACCCGTGCAGTTCTCGAAGGCGTGGCGTTTTCACTTTTGGACTGCAAGAATTACCTGCTCTCTAAAGGTATAAAGCTTAACGAAAAAGCCGCTATAATCGGCGGCGGCTCGTCAAGTCCCCTCTGGAGGCAAATCGTCGCAGATGCACTCGATATAACCCTTGTACAGTACGAAAACAGCGATTCTTCACTCGGCAGCGCAGTTTTGGCAGGAATAGCTTCAAACGTGTTCGACGGATTTGAGGACGGCATAAATAAATGTATAAAAAAAGTTTCCGTGACAGCTCCCATTGTCGAAAATACCGAAAAATACGCAAAGCTGTTTAAAAAATACAAATTAATTCAAAATGCCTTGGAACAGGTTTATCACGCCGAGCTTTAAACGACGTTTCATAGCAAAATTTCACACCGTGTTTCCACCGCCTGCCTTAAATACTATACGGCACCGGTGATAGATTAAAAAAGCTCTGTAATAGTGTCATGGCGACTGACAGAGCACAAAATTCAAAAAAGAGCATATTTGCCCAAAATTCCTTACGACGTAATCGTCATGAGAAAATCGGAACTTAATATGCTCTTTTCCATTATAAAATAGGCTCTTTATCCGTAATTTATTCCTGTTCTTTAACCAAATCTATGCCAAGCTCTCCGAGCTGCTTTTCATCTACGATATCGGGTGCACCGCTCATAAGCTCGGATGCATTCTGAACCTTCGGGAATGCGATAACATCTCTGATGGAATCGCAGCCGTCAATAAGCATTACCAAACGGTCAAATCCATACGCCATGCCGCCGTGCGGAGGTGTGCCGTACTTAAACGCCTCCATCAAGAAGCCGAAACGTTCCCAAGCTTGTTCCTTTGTAAAGCCCAACACGCCGAACATCTTTTCCTGAAGCTCGGTATTATATATTCTGATACTTCCGCCGCCCAGTTCAACACCGTTCAAGATAATATCATACGCTTTTGCGCGAACTCTGCCGGGGTCTGTATCCAAAAACTCCAAATCCTCATCTTTCGGAGAAGTAAACGGATGATGCATGGCAACATATCTGTTTTCCTCTTCGCTGTATTCCAAAAGCGGGAAATCGGTAACCCACAGGAAGTTGAATTTGTTTTCATCTATAAGTCCGTAGGTTTTCGCAATTTCTATACGAAGTGCGCCGAGTGCCGCAAAAACAACCGAGGGTTTATCCGCAATGATAAATATAACGTCATTCTCGGCAGCATCCATAGTTTTGAGCACGGCATTCATTTCATCCTCTTTAAGGAACTTAGCTATCGGCGACTGTACGCCGTCGGGATTAACTTTAATCCATGCAAGTGCCTTAGCCTTATATGTTTTCACAAATTCTCCGAGAGCATCAATTTTCTTACGAGAAAGGCTTGTACCGAGATTTTTGGCATTAATGGCACGTACTGTACCGCCGTTTGCCAATACATCGGTAAACACCTTAAATTCACAGCCTGCGACATCGTTTGAGATATCCTTAAGCTCCAAATCAAAGCGTGTATCCGGCTTATCGGAGCCGAATCTGTCCATCGCCTCGGAATAGAGCATCCTTTGGAAAGGTATTTTAACATCTATGCCCTTAACCTCTTTAAATATCTTCGCTATGAGC
Source organism: uncultured Oscillospiraceae bacterium (assembly GCA_964423705.1). GTDB lineage: Bacteria > Bacillota > Clostridia > UMGS1810 > UMGS1810 > CAKSIN01. The sequence goes on along the minus strand of CAYRGA010000044.1, from coordinate 7,133 downwards.
TTTTCGTTTACACTGATAACGTCATCCATATCCACAAAGGACATCTCTATATCTATCTGAGTGAACTCGGGCTGACGGTCTGCACGAAGGTCTTCATCTCTGAAGCACTTAACAATCTGGTAATATCTATCCATACCGGCAATCATCAAAAGCTGTTTATACAGCTGCGGCGACTGCGGAAGCGCATAGAATTTACCGTTGTGAACACGACTGGGAACCAAATAATCTCTCGCACCCTCAGGGGTACTCTTCTGGAGCATGGGAGTTTCAATCTCCAAAAATCCATTTTCATCGTAGAAATTGCGGACAATTTTTGCGATTTTACTTCTCAATATCATTCTGCGCTGCATATCGGGACGTCTTAAATCCAAATATCTGTATTTAAGTCGCAAATCCTCTTTTACATCGCTGTTTTCAACGATGTAAAACGGCGGTGTCTGTGCCGAATCCAAGATTCTGAGTTCAGACACTGCAACCTCTATCTCACCGGTTTTCATATTTTTATTTACAGCTTCTGCCGAGCGAAGGGCAACCTTTCCCTTTACAGCAAGTACAAATTCACTGCGAACCTTCGCCGCCTTCTCGCAAAGCTCACTGTCGTTTATATCAAACATAAGTTGAATTTTTCCGCTTATGTCACGCAGATTTATAAAAATCAATCCGCCCAAATCTCTTACGGAATCGGCGAATCCCATAAGTACAACCTCTTCTCCCTCGTTCACGGTGCTCAAATCGGCACACATATGTGTCCTTTTTAAGCCTGCCAATTTCTCAAACATGAGAATTCCTCCTTGAAATAATTATTAATTTATCTGATTGCCTCAGCGATTGCCGATGCTTCAAGCTCAACCTCTGTTTCCTCACCCAGCGCCATGTTTTTAAGTCTTGCCTTTTTAGCGGCTGTTTCATCACTGCCGATAATCATGGTATATTTACATCCTATTTTATTGGCATACTTCATCTGCGCTTTTACGCTTCTGCCAAGCTTATCATAATCGGCGCTTATACCGCTCTGTCTTAAATGATACACAAGCTTCTGTGCCTCAATATGACTGTCACTGCCGATATTTCCGACGAAAACATCAAGCTTGTCATCGCAGTCGATTTCGATATTTTGTGCCTCAAGTGCCAGAAACAATCTTTCCATCCCTATCGCAAAGCCACAGGCAGGGGTATCGGGACCGCCAAGCTGTTCAATAAGACCGTCATAACGTCCTCCGCCGCAGATAGTGGTATTGGCACTTGCGATATCTGCCGTTATCTCAAACACAGTTTTCGTATAATAATCCAATCCGCGGACTATATCCGGGTCAATATCATAATTAATACCTACGCTGTCAAGGATGCATTTCACATTTTCAAAATGCTCGCTGCACTCCTCGCACAAGTAATCTATAAGACGCGGTGCATCCTTTATTATATCCTTGCAGACCGCCGACTTACAGTCAATGATACGCATGGGATTGCGTTCATAGCGGCTCTTGCAGGTATCGCACAGGCTGTCGTAATTATCCTTTAAATAGTCCTTGAGCTTATCATTATAAGCCTTGCGGCACTTCGGGCAGCCGATACTGTTTATATGAAGCTCCAAGTCCTTTAATCCGAGCCTTGACAAAAGCATGTATGCAAGCTCGATTACCTCTACATCGGCAGAAGGCTCAGCTGAGCCGAAATATTCCGTTCCGAACTGATGAAATTCCCTCATTCTGCCTGCCTGAGGCTTCTCATATCTATAGCAGGTTATGTTATAAAAAAACTTTGTAGGCTGCGGATTATTAAAAAAACCATGCTCAATAAAGCTCCTTGCCGCGCCTGCCGTACCCTCGGGGCGCAGAGTTATGCTGCGTCCGCCCTTATCATTAAAAGTATACATTTCCTTTTCCACAACATCAGTGGTATCTCCGACACCTCTCGAAAACAATTCCGTATGCTCGAAGACAGGAGTGCGTATTTCCTTTATACCGAAGCATCTGCACAAATCTCTGATTTCACTTTCCACATACTGCCATTTACCGGAATTTTCCGGCAATATATCCGCAGTACCCTTCGGTGCTTTTGTAAGCATATAATCATCCTCCTCGTCAAACGATTTAAAATCATTTCAAATCATTATCTTATTTATTTTACATAAAACTTGCGGAAAAGTCAAGATTTACAGGCATATTGTTATAATATTTTTAAATTTTGGCATAAAACAAGAGAGAAACAAAGCGCTTCTCTCTTTAAGTACGTTTAACACTCGGAATTTTAAACCTTTTACAAGCTAACCGAATAATCCTTTTTAAATCCGTGTGAGCCAAAAATCTGCCACTTTCCGACACCGAGTCTTTGCAGAACGGCGTTTCTTTCTTCAGCGCAAAGCTTTGGGTCTGTATCAACCGAAGTCATCAAAATCGGTGCGTACTGATTGTATTCCGCCTGCTCGGGAGTAAGCCCGTGAACATTTATATAGATATCCCCCGTAAAAGCAATATGATTTTTATAATCAATTAAAACTATTTCACCCGGAAGGTGCCCACCCTTACCCTCATACACTTCAAAATGAAGCTCTTCAAAGTCGAAAAAGCCTATCTGAGTAAGCGGCTGAGTGAGGTTTTCGACATTCTCCCACATCGGTACAAGCTTACCGGGCTCTGCAGGGCGGTACGATGTGAGAATTTTGCAAATATTTATGTATGGCTTATGCAAAGCATTTTTTTCGCGGAAGCCATCCCTGCCTTCCGTTTCATTTTTCAAACATTCTGCCGTTTTGTAACCTGAAATAATTTCATCAAACATCGGCAAAAGTCCGCAATGGTCAACATCGGCATGGGTCACAAGTACCGTCTTTTTTATATCTTCAAAATCGGGAATTATTTTTTTCAAGACACGCTTCATCTCATCACTGTAGCATGCATATCCGCTGTCAATAAAAAGAAGCTTATCATTACTGTTTATAATTATTGTATTGCTTCCGCATGGCGGCTCAATGAGAGTTATTTCCGTATTTTGGGTAATTGTATGCTTACTTATCCTCGGAGAAAAGCTTTCGCCCTTTGATGCCGAAAGTAATTCCGCAAATTTACTTATGCTGTCAAAGGTACGGTACGGAGATAATCCTGTGCTGTCAAGTGTCTGCATGGCAAGATTTGTATGTACCAAAAGCTCCTGCCTGTATTCCTCCGACAATCCCATCATCCGTGAAATTCCGCTGACATACGAATTATAAAAAATACTGTTATCATACACTTTTTCGGAGCTGTTGTAATCTATAACTCTTACCTTGCATATTTTCTCGGCTTCATTTATAAAATCCGAAATTTTATTGGAATCATCAACGTACAAGCCCATTTTAAAAAATTGATATTCAGTACCGTTTTCCTGTGAGCTTATATACGAAATGTTAAAATTAAACTCATTTATGAGCTCCAATACATCCGTCACACTGCCCGGAATATCTTTAAGGCGAAATTCTATTAAAACTATACTCTTTTTGTCGGTATCATTTTGTAAATATCCTATTTTTTCAAGCTCCATATCGGCTTTTTCCAGCTGCTCCTTCGTTCCCTCGGCATCAATAAACAAAGTGTGCGAATCAACGGCTTTATTGTAGCTTACACGCGTGATGTTTATTCCCAAAGCCGAAAAACAATTACTTGCTTTTAAAAATGCACCGATGTGATTCGGCATAGACGTTACGTATGTCTTTTTCATAGTGTCACCCCTCAGGCAAAATCAAATTTAAAAAGCAGATAAAATCTGTATATTTTAATAGAAATATTACCACAAAAGCATTAAAAAAGCAATAATTCAAAATGGATTTTTGCATTTTTCTGTTTTGCACCTCAACCGAAACATATGATTTTGTGTAAATACACGAAATTATAGAAAGCGAATATTGACTTTTAAAAGTTGATCGTTTACGCAAATGGATATTATGGATTCGCACACAGTACACAGGCTTCAAAAATTCAATTTTTACCAAAAACTAATTTACATAAAACACCTTATATTGCAAACAATAACTTTGTAAAAACAAAGAAACAAAAGGAGTTTTATAAATATGAAAGCAACAGGAATTGTACGTCGAATCGATGACCTTGGACGAGTCGTAATACCGAAAGAAATCCGCAGAACAATGCGCATACGAGAGGGCGACCCATTGGAAATATATACAGACCGTGAAGGAGGAGTTATATTCAAAAAATATTCTCCGATAGGCGAGCTTGGTGATTTTGCTTCGCAATATGCCGAAACGTTATACAAAACCTCCGGATTCCCCATATGTATCACAGACAAGGATTCCATAATTGCCATAGCCGGTGCATCGAAAAAGGATTTAATCGAGAAGCCACTTAGCAGCGAAATTGAAAAGGTTATGGAGGAAAAGACATCATTTGTATGCACCGGAGGCAAAAAGCTCCCTGTAACGGACTACAACGAAAAATATTCTGCCGGAGTTATATCGCCCATCATATCCGAAGGTGATGTTTTGGGAAATGTCGTAGTTATGAAGGGTAATGAAAAAGAAAAAATAACCGATGTGGAAATAAAGCTTGCTAGTGCAGCTTCCTTATTTCTGGCAAAGCAAATGGAGATATGAACTTACTCAAGATGTCACACAGTGCAAAAAAAATCCGTGTGACATCTTAATTTTTAAATCTCCCTAAAAAAGAATTACTCAAAATTTATGTTTACCTTATCAAATTCTCAATTTGTGTTGAGGTACTTCTCGTTTTTCTTCCCACCGGAACAGTTGTATTTACACTGACATACGAAAACGGCTCTGTTGAAAAAGTGATTTTTACACCTTTTGCCCTTAATGCCTTATCTATCTCAAGCGTATACAAGCCATTCGGATAAGAAAGTGACTTAACTTCTCTGCCTGTTATGCTTTTTAAAAAATCCGAATTCTTTTCATAATCATCGACGATTTCAGCTGTTTTTTTTCGGTTGCCGTACAACATGGACAGCTGAGCCGGCGTATTTCCATGCAATTCATACGAATGATTACCTATTTCAACAAAATCATATCCAGATATTTCCTTTATATTTTCTTTAGACATATATCCGTTTGTACCCACAGCATTTCCGTATATAAAAAACGTAGCATTTGTCGAATACTTTTTTAAAATCGGTACTGCATATTTATAGTCGCTGTAGTATCCGTCATCAAAGGTAATAACGGCTATTTTGCGATTTTTGTTTTTTTCAGTTACAAGCTGTGACGCCGTCATAAATTCATATCCGCACTTTTTCAGGTACACTATATCCTTTTCAAATGCATCCGGCGATATACAGTAGTCATTCCATTCGCGCGAATTTTCACTGAGCTTATGATACATGATTATCACTGTTTTTCCGCGCTTATCGAAAACATTAAAGGCGTTTGCATTTACCGATGGAATCAAAAAAATCAACAAGAATAACAAAAGTTTTTTCATGACATTTTTCCTTTAAATATATTTTGTTCAATGAGGAGGTTCAGCCACGTCATTCATCATTTCCGGCAAAAGCTCGTACGTCCGCCGAAAAATCAAGTGAAACCCGTCACCTTGAGAGACGTGGAACACCTTAATTCAGTTATATTTCCAATTAATAAAAAAGGGAGCGGCCTTCAAGCCGCTCCTTAGCTATTAATCGGTTACATAATTGCTTGCGCTCACATAGCCTGCATATCCGCCGCCGAAATCGGCATCAACGCGGTTTATGGTTTTTGTCCCGACAAGGTGGTCACCCTTTTCATCACGGATGTAGAACTGTATTTCGGTATCTGTAACCTTAATAAATTCATTTCCGTTTTTACCAGTCGGTATTCTGAAGCAATATTCATCGTTTGCATCCAAGCCGGGAATCATTTTACCGTCATTGCTGCGAATGTATTTCTGCTCAACCACATTAAACGGATATTCCTCTTCAGGGAATGCATATCTCCATTCTACATATGGAGTAGCCTTTCCACCTGTATAACGCCAGATTTTCGGAGTATCGTTATGACCATCCATAACAACGCCGTTAACAATAAGATACTGATAATAAAGATACGGCTCAGCATTTTCATAAACAGCATTTGTCCAGCTTATTTCCGGAAGTGCAGCGCGCAGAACCTGAATTCTGCTTCCGTCAGCATTGTTCCAGTTCCATTCGGGGTGCTGTACATATATCGAAGCCAAATCCTTTACTGTACCTTCATTGTGATAAGCCGGACCTGTGAGATACAAGCTCTGCATGAGCGGCATATTCAAATCATAAGTAAGCTTCCATGCGATATCGGCATCGGAATAAACAAAGTGTCCGTTTTCATCCAACAAACTCAAGTTATAGCTGTGGAGGAAAGAGTCTTCTTCGATTTCCTTTGTCGGGTTACCGAATTCATCAAGCTTAACCGGGAAAGCATCCGGCATACCGAATTGATTGTACACTGCTGTTTTTTCAAAATTATGAGCATTGCCGGCTTTATCAAATATGTAATTTCCGTTCAAGTCGAGGTTTGCAATACCGTAATTTTTAAATTCCTCTGTAACGTCAGCATAACGTGTGGTAGGTACAAATACTACAGCATCCTCATCCGCATTTCTGCCGAAATCCCATGTCCAGGTCTTGTTGTTTATTAACGTCTGCTGACGCTGATAAATCAGATGACCGCCGTTTTCGTCCTTGGAAATATCCCACATGAAATCCTTAAATCTTGTCTGCCACTGCGGGAACAGATTTGTAGTTCTGGTGATATTCTTCTGAGCATTACCTTCAAGGTACAATCTCTCATATCCGGCATGAGGATAATTCAGCTCATAGCCTTCAAATTTCCAGCTTACATCTTTTTCCGCCAAAGTGTCGATTTTTGTTTTACTGGTGTATTTTCCGTCTATAACTTCATTATAAATCTTTCCGTATTCCGGTGGATTTGTAGTGTCATATCCGGCAAATTCCCAGGAAGCTGAAGCAGTAATTGATGAGAAAACTGCTACTGCACTTAAAAGTGCGATAGATCTTTTGCTAAAATTCATTTTGTGTTTCCCCCTATATGGTTTATTTATCATCTATGGATAATATAGCACACGAAAAACGTTTTGTCAACCCTTTTTGAATTGTTTTTTGATATTTAAAATTCATTTTGTGCTTTTTCACAAAATACTTTTTTATTCGTTGTATAC
>CAYRGA010000043.1:0-14508 GCA_964423705.1 uncultured Oscillospiraceae bacterium | reverse complement strand
GATTTATTGCAAAATTATTGAAAAAAGCTTATTATATAATTATCTATAATTGATACAAGTGTTTCTTTTAAAAACGATTAAAGCAGACACTTGCGATTTGGTATGGGAAAAACTAATATTATGCAGTTACTGTCACGTGCCATATACTGCAAAATAAAATTATAATTAATGAGGTGGATTATATGAATGTTCGACTTTTTCAGCAAATGACTCACCAGATGAAAGATGTTATGAACCGCGATTTGGGTCTTATCACAGACAGCGGCTTTGTTGTATCATCAAACGATTCCTGCATAAGCAGCAATGACTTGGAATGTGTCCTCAGTTTCACGGCAGATAATACTGACACTTTCACTTACAACGGTTTTACATACAAGCCGATTGTTTCCATGGGAAAAATAGAATATATAATATTTGTAAAGGGTGATGATACTCTTGCACGGAACTATGTGGATATTTTAAATGTAAGCTTCTCATCTATCAAAACCCTCTATGATGACAAGCATGACAAGCTTAATTTTATAAAGAATTTTCTGCTTGATAATATTCTTCCCGGAGATATTTTGGCAAAAGCGGCAGAACTGCATATTCCTATCGAAGCAAAGCGCGTTGTGTATTTGATTCAAACGGATAAAATCACAGATTTTTCTGTTCTTGAACTGATAGAAGGCATGTTCCCGAACAAGCAGAACGATTTCATCGTAAGCATCGATGAGAATAACGTGGCTCTTGTCAAGGAATTAAAGGGCGATGTTACACTTCATGACCTGCAGGATACCGCCAAGGGCATATGCCACAACATCAATACCGAAGTCATGGCAAAAGCCGTAGTGGGCATCGGTACTATAGTAAACAATGTGAAGGAGATAGCTCGCTCCTACAAGGAGGCACGTGTCGCTCTCGAAGTCGGCAAGGTATTTGATGATGAGAAATTCATACTCAGCTATGAGGATTTGGGAATAGGCAGACTTATTTATCAGCTTCCCACGACCCTCTGTGAGCTGTTTTTGACAGAGGTATTTAAAAAAGGTTCTATCGACGAGCTTGACCAGGAAATTATATTTACCATACAGAAGTTCTTTGAAAACAATCTTAACGTTTCGGAAACCTCGCGTCAGCTGTATGTACACAGGAACACCCTGGTATATCGACTTGACAAAATACAAAAGATTACCGGTCTTGACTTAAGGGTATTTGACCAGGCAATTATATTTAAGGTTGCCATGATGGTTAATAAATACTTGCAGTCAAACACAATGAAGCTATAGGAGTTGTAAAAATTGATTCAATTTGATAATGTGTCAAAAATATATGATAACGGATTCCCGGCTTTAAACGGCATTTCCTTTTCCATAGAAAAGGGGGAATTTGTGTTCCTGGTAGGAAGCAGTGCCGCAGGTAAATCCACCATAATCAAGCTTATTATGAAGGAGGAGGACGCTACAGGCGGAAGCATTTTGATAAATGGTATCGATGTATGCGACTTGAAACGCCGCGAAATACCTTATTTCAGAAGAACCATAGGTGTCGTATTTCAGGATTTCAGACTTTTGCCGCACAAAACTGTACAGGAAAATGTGGCGTATGCCATGGAAATAATAGGTGCTTCAAACAAGGAGATAAGGAAGAATGTTCCCAATGTTTTGAGCATGGTAGGTCTTGCACAGAAGGCAAAAATGTATCCGAGCCAGCTTTCGGGCGGAGAACAGCAGAGGGTTGCCATTGCGCGTGCTATAGTGAATAATCCCGTTGTATTAATAGCGGACGAGCCTACAGGTAACCTCGACCCCGATACCGCTATGGAAATAATGGGAATATTGGAAGATATTAACAGAAGGGGAACCACTGTTGTTATGGCTACTCATGCTGAAAAAATAGTTAATCAAATGCAAAAAAGAGTTATTGTGATAGACAAGGGCTCTATCACACGTGACGAGAAAAAGGGTGGTTATACAAATGTGGATTAGAAATTTTCGCCGCTTTATTGCTGAGGCTTTTTCGGGCATGATTAAAAACGGACTTATGACAGTTGCGTCCATTATAGTTGTAACATCATGCCTTTTTATATTTGGCGTTTTTATGGTAGTAACCATGAATGTCAATTATATTGGCGAGCAAATCGCCGACCAATGCCAAATACAGGTATACATTACAAAGGAAGCCAAATACGGCGGCCGGATTCAGAATATATCGGATACAATAAAAAAAATAAAGCATGTCGATAACGTCAGCTTTGAAACGGGAGAGGTTACATTTAAAAATTTCAAAAAATCTCTTTCCGAAAGTGAGAAGCAGTCCTTTGCGGGGCTGCCAGCAGATGTTGTTTCGGATTCGTTTAAAATATCGTTAAGCGACCTTTCTTATGCCAAAGAGGTTGCCGAAGAACTCGGCAAAATCGACGGTGTTGAAAGTGTTGCCAACAGACAGGATGTAGTAAATATAATAAATAAATATACCGGAATTATTAAGAGGGTATCCATGTGGATAGTAATTATATTTATGCTTATAAGTATATTTATTATTTCAAATACCATAAAGCTCACTGTTCATAACCGACGCAGAGAAATCAATATTATGAAGTATGTCGGTGCGACAGATGCGTACATTCGCTGGCCGTTTATATTTGAAGGTGTATTTGTGGGATTGATTTCTGCCGCTATAGCATTTGCAATAACGGACTCCGGATATATAGCACTTTCAAATGCATTAGCAAACGGCGGTGCGGCATCCATGTCATTTATGTTCGGGATTCTTAAGTTTTCAAACATATGGCAGATAATAGCATGCTCGTATGTGCTTTTGGGTGCCGCTATCGGTGCTTTGGGAAGTATATTCTCGGTAAGAAAATACCTTAAAGTTTAATCGGGAGAGTATTGATATGAATAAAAAATTTGTTCGTATAATGGCGATAATAGCGTTGGTAGCGTTTGTCGCGGTTTCATTTATGAGTGTTTATCCTGTATTCAGTGTAAGTGCCGAAACCGCTCAGCAAAAGCTCGATAATGCTGTGAAGGAAAAGGGCGAGCTTAATAACAAAATTAACAATGCCAAAAAATCCAAGTCGGATAAAATGGCTCAGAAAAACACCATAGATACGGAAATTTCTAAATTACAGTCAAAGATAAATGACATTTCCGCAAAAATAACAGTATCAAATTCAAAAATTGAACAGAAGCAGGCAGAACTTGTAAAGGCACAGGAGGAGAGTGCAAAGCAGTATCAGGCATACTACAGCCGCGCAAAGATGCTGATTGAGCGTGGCTCCATAACTTATCTTGAAGTGCTTATAAACGCAAATTCCTTCAGCGATTTGCTGTCAAGAATCTCAATCGTAAAGCAAATAGCAAGGTACGACAGCAATCGACTTGCCGAGTTGAAGCTTGTCGAACAGCAGATTTCTGCGATAAAGTCAGAGCTTGAAGCAGAGAAAAGCTCCTTGGTAGCGTTGAAATCGGAAAATGATACTCAGATGTCCGCATTAAAGCAAAAGCAGGCAGCCAGCCAAAAGCTTATAGATGACTTGTCATCGGATATCGCCGCATATGAGGCTGCTCTCAAAAAACAAGAGCAGGCAGAGGCGGCAGCGCGTGAAGAGATACGTAAGCTGTCAGCACAAACATCGCAGAGTAAGGTTTTCGTCGGTGGTACCTTCGTATGGCCAAGTGTGTCATCAACAATTACATCACCGTACGGAACCAGAGTACACCCTGTTACAGGCACTGTCAAAAGACATGCAGGAGTAGACATAGGAGCTGCATACGGTACAAATATATACGCTGCAAACAGCGGTACTGTAATCGTGTCCGGCTGGAACAGCGGCGGATACGGTAATTATGTTGTAATAGACCATGGCGGCGGATGTACTACTCTTTATGGACATTGCAGCTCACTCTTGGTATCGAAGGGTCAGACTGTCACTAAAGGGCAGGTTATAGCCAAGGTAGGCTCTACAGGTATGTCGACCGGACCACATCTTCACTTTGAAGTTTTGATAAACGGTGCTACCACAAATCCAATGTCATATTTTAACTGATTTAAAATATACTAAATTAAAGCATTTCAACCGAATCCATAAGCTTTTATCGGATTCGGTTGATTAATACAAAACTTTTTTCGGAGTTGACAAAATGTACAGTAAAAAAAGAGTCCTTTCATTAATCTTAGCAACGTTTATCTTAACATCGGCATTGTACACAGCGGCATTCACCTTTGTACCGTCGCTCGGCAGCTTCCTGGGCGGCATATGGACACGGCTTGACCAAGACAGTGATTTGTCCGAAAAGCTCGGTGAGGTCGGCTCTTATGTGGACGATTTCTTTATCAATGACTACGATAAAGAAAAAATGGCTGACTACGCAATTAAAGGCTATATTGCCGCGCTCAATGACCCGTATTCCGAATACATTACCAGAGAGGAATACAAGGAGCTTGTATCGGAGCTTTCCGGAAATTACAAGGGAATCGGAATTGAAGTGTATGTCGATCAAGAGGGCTATATAAATGTCATTTCTGCCTTTGACGATTCACCTGCCGCACAGGCTGGCATACTGCCAAACGACAAAATCATTGCCGTTAATGAAACGACCGTAAATGCCGATAATTACAATGAAGCCATAAATATGATGCGCGGTGTCGGTGAATATGGTAAAACGGATGATATGACCATAACCATTCTTCGCGGTACCGAGAAAATTAAAATGAACCTCACGAGAACCGAGGTGGTGAACCAAACAGTTAAGACTAAAATGCTGGATAATAATATAGGATATATAAGGATATCACAGTTCGACGATGATACCGGCACGGATTTTAACCGCATGACCGACAGTATAATTGCCGATGGAGCTAAGGCACTTGTGATAGATTTGAGAAACAATCCGGGCGGAGTTCTTACCGGCGTGGTAAGCGTTGCAGACAAGCTTTTGGGCAAGGGTAAGATAATCACCATAAAAGAGAAAAACGGTAAGGAAACTGTTTATAATTCCGATGAAAATGAGATTGATTTACCTATTTGTGTTTTGATAAATTCAAACAGTGCAAGTGCATCGGAGGTGCTTGCCGGTGCTCTCAAGGACCATAAAAAGGCTGCCCTTGTCGGTGAAAAATCCTTCGGAAAGGGAATCGTCCAGACGATTTTTGATTTGTCCGATAAAAGTGCGCTGAAAATCACCACCGCCAAGTATTATACACCAAACGGTACATGTATTCACGGAAAGGGTATTAAGCCTGATTATGAGGTTGGACTTCATACAGATAAAAATATCGCAGCTCTTGAACCCGAGGAGGATACACAGCTTCAAAAAGCGATTGAAATTTTGAATAATTAATTATATCCATGCTTCGTATGCCTATCGCCTATAAACGGGAGGATTCATTTCAAAATTATAGCTGGAGCATACTTTTTCAGTGAAATTTTAGTGAGTTGACGTGTCGGTGAAGATGGCGATTTGACGTTTACTCTGCTTTTTCAATATAAATTCGGAGCGTTGTTATGGTTTAAAAATTAAGACACCACATCATTATGTACACATTAATGATGTGGTGTCTTTTAATGTTTTAGATTGGTAATCGGATAATTATACTTGCACGGTGATTATCTGAGAATATAAACACTGCATAGTTATGCATTATCTCTTTTGGGGCTATTGCAGTATACAGCAGTTGTATGGCTTTTTACGCTTTTTTATGGCACTTTAATATAATGTTTTTCAGAAAAACAAGCACTATACCTGTCAGCGCGCCGCAGCAATCTTTCAAAATATCCGACCACTCAAAGGCTCTGCCGTTATTCAGGAGCTTTTGATAAGTTTCGTCAAACAGGGCGTATGCTGCGCAAATAAGAAATGCATACAACAACATGGCTTTCGTTGAAGAAAACTCGTTAAAAGTTGAAAAAACGAGGATTCCGAGCAGCATAAACATGGAAAAATGTGCTGCGTTTCGCATTTTGCTGTTTTCTTTTTTTATAATTTCTTTTTTGCCCTTATCATCGGATTTTTGATACTTTTTTGAGTGGGAGACGATTTTTTCGGTGACTCCCTCACTCAGCTTTGTTGAGTCCTCGGAATTTTGTGTTGATAAGCCTGTAATGGAAGCCATACACGATATACAAAGTATTATCAGTATGAGTTTTTTAAACATATAGTATTCTCCTTCTGCACTTGAGCATACAGCTTGCATTGCTTATGCAGTCCGAAAAGGCTGAACAAATTTTAGTGTTCAGCCTTTTGAAACTTATCTTTGGTTTTTATTAATACATTCCCATTCCGCCGGGCATGCCTGCGCCGCCGGGAGCAGCTGCCGCATTTGCATTCGGATCGGGCTTATCTGCGACGATGCTTTCGGTTGTGAGAACCATGCTCGCAACGCTGGCAGCGTTCTGAAGAGCGCTTCTCGTAACCTTGGCAGGGTCAACGATACCATTTTCAATCATTTTCATGTACTCTTCGCAAAGTGCATTGAAGCCGACACCTGCTTCGCTGTTTTTGATTTTCTCTACGATTACAGAGCCTTCAAGACCTGCATTTTTAGCAATTTGTCTTACAGGTTCTTCAAGAGCCTTCATGATAATCTGAACACCGATTTTTTCATCAGGCTCGGTTATGCCGTCCAATACAGCCTCAACAGACGGGAGAGCATTGATATAGGATGTACCGCCTCCGGCTACTATGCCCTCTTCAACAGCTGCTTTTGTAGCTGCAAGAGCATCTTCGATTCTGAGCTTCATTTCTTTCATTTCGGTTTCTGTAGCTGCACCGACTTTGATAACTGCTACACCGCCGGAAAGCTTAGCGAGTCTTTCCTGAAGCTTTTCTTTGTCAAATTCGCTTGTTGTTTCTTCAATCTGTGATTTAATAACAGCGATTCTGTCCTTTATAGCCTCTTTATCACCGTTACCGTCTACAATAATGGTAAGCTCCTTTTGAACCTTTATCTGCTTTGCTGTGCCGAGCATATCCAAGGTTGTTTCCTTCAAATCAAATCCGAGCTCATCGCTGATAACCTCGCCGCCGGTAAGAATAGCAATATCTCTGAGCATTTCTTTTCTTCTGTCACCGAAACCGGGTGCTTTAACAGCTACGCATGTGAAGGTTCCTCTGAGTTTGTTTACAACGAGTGTTGTAAGAGCCTCGCCCTCGATATCCTCGGCGATGATGAGGAGCTTTTTACCTTGCTGTACAATCTGCTCAAGTACAGGAAGAACATCCTGTATGTTCGAAATTTTCTTATCTGTAATGAGGATATAAGCATCATCGAGAACTGCTTCCATTTTCTCGGTATCTGTTACCATGTACGGAGAAATATATCCTCTGTCAAACTGCATACCTTCTACAACGTCGCAGTATGTTTCGGCTGTCTTTGATTCTTCAACAGTGATTACGCCGTCTGCTGTAACCTTTTCCATAGCATCGGCGATAAGCTTACCTATATAGTCATTTGCGGCTGATACGGAAGCTACCTTTGCGATATCATCCTTACCGTCAACCTTCTTAGCATTTGCCAAGATATATTTAACAGCGGCATCAACTGATTTTTGAATACCCTTTTTGATAATCATGGGGTTAGCACCTGCTGCTACATTCTTGAGTCCTTCTCTGATAATTGCCTGTGCCAGAAGTGTAGCGGTTGTTGTACCGTCACCTGCCACGTCATTAGTCTTTGCGGCAACCTCTTTAACAAGCTGAGCACCCATGTTTTCAAATGCATCCTCAAGCTCGATATCTTTAGCGATGGTTACACCATCATTTGTGATGAGCGGGGAACCGAATTTTTTATCCAAAACTACATTTCTGCCTTTTGGTCCGAGTGTGATTTTAACAGCATCTGCGAGCTGATCTACACCGGCCTGCAGTGCGCGTCTTGCTTCTTCACCGAATAAAATTTGTTTAGCCATAATTAATTAAACCTCCAGTCAATAAATTATTCAACTATTGCGAGAATATCGCCCTGTCTTACAATTATGTTCTCAACACCGTCAAGCTTTACTGTCGTACCTGCATACTGGCTGATAAGAACCTTGTCGCCGACCTTGACTTCCATCTTAACTTCCTTGCCGTCTACGATGCCGCCGGGGCCTACTGCGGTAATCTTCGCTACCTGCGGTTTTTCCTTTGCACTTCCCGGAAGAACTATTCCGCTTTTGGTTGTTTCCTCTGTTTCAACCATCTGAATAACAACTCTGTCTGCCAATGGTTTGATTGTCATTTTTATTACCTCCTGAAAAATACCCTTTTTAAAGGGATTTAGTATGTTATTTTGTCGTTAGCACTCGAAATGTTTGAGTGCTAATCACTAAAACATAT
Organism: uncultured Oscillospiraceae bacterium; assembly: GCA_964423705.1. Taxonomy (GTDB): domain Bacteria; phylum Bacillota; class Clostridia; order UMGS1810; family UMGS1810; genus CAKSIN01. Next base: position 6,205 of record CAYRGA010000043.1, on the reverse strand, counting down.
ATTAACCATTTAAGGAATTAAATGCAAATCCAAAATACGGCAGTTATGATAAATTACCGCCGCATTTCTGAGTATTTCTTTGAATTTCGTTATATTTTGCAAATTGACAATTTTGTTGTGATTTTTAGCAATTAAAAGTCATTTGTGTTAATGATAGCAAAAATTATACATTAAATCTGAAAAGTACGATATCACCGTCATTCATCACATATTCCTTGCCTTCAAGGCGCACAAGGCCTTTTTCTCTTGCTGCCGCATATGTACCGCTTGACATCAAATCATTAAATGACACGACCTCGGCTCTGATAAAGCCTCTTTCAAAATCTGTGTGTATCTTTCCTGCAGCCTGAGGTGCTTTCGTACCTCTGGTAATCGTCCAAGCTCTTACCTCCGGTTCACCTGCAGTAAGATAGCTTATAAGTCCGAGCAAATGATAGCTCTTTTTAATAAGACGGTTAAGTCCGGATTCGCTTATGCCCAATTCCTCCAAAAACGGTGCCTTTTCGCTTTCGTCCAATTCGGAAATTTCTTCTTCGATTTTAGCGCATATCGGCAAAACTTCGGCATTTTCAGCCTCGGCTATCTCTGAAAGCTCTGCTACAAAGCTATTTCCTTCTATGCCGTTTATGAAATCATCTTCAGCCACATTTGCCGCATAAATAACAGGTTTCAATGTGAGAAGTGATATTTCCCTGAGCATCACAGTTTCTTCCTTGCTGTATTCAAGACTGCGGGCGGGCTTTCCGTTTTCGAGTGCTTCATATATTCTTTCAAGCATGTTAAGTTCTGCAAGGTATTTTTTGTCGCCGCCCTTCATCATTTTTTTGGTTTTGTCAATACGTTTTTCCAGCATTTCCATATCCGCAAAAATAAGCTCCATATTTATGGTTTCGATATCTCTTGCAGGTCCTATTTTACCGTCAACATGTACGATGTTTGGGTCTTCGAAGCAGCGAACCACGTGAACTATGGCATCGACCTCACGTATGTGCGACAAAAATTTGTTTCCTAAGCCTTCACCTTTACTCGCACCCTTTACCAGTCCGGCAATATCTACAAATTCAACGGTAGCCGGGGTTATTTTCTGAGGGTGATACATCTCGGCAAGACTGTCGAGCCTTTCATCCGGAACCGCCACTATACCCACATTCGGTTCTATGGTGCAGAACGGATAGTTGGCAGATTCCGCACCGGCTTGCGTAATAGCATTAAACAATGTACTTTTTCCGACATTCGGCAAACCTACTATACCTAATTTCATATTTATTGACATCTCCTTATATTCACATTCAATTTATAAATTAAAATTATTCGTTTCATATATAAAAAGCCCATATAATACCAAAATTATATCACATTGTCGCAAATTTATCAAGTGTTATAAATTAAATTATTGAATTCTTATTGTAGGTTTACAACAGATGTGTTACATTACAAAATATTTTAAGTTGCCTTTTAATCCTTCAAAATATTTTATTCAAAAATAATATGAAAGCTGTCCAAAACACGAAAAATGACAGCCAAATCGACTGTCATTTTTCGTGCATCAATCAATAAAAATTACATTTATTTAGTATATGTATTAGTGATGGTCATGCGTATATTCTTATTGGATTCGGTTTGAGGTATCTTTATTATATCGACAAGGCTGATATATGCAATATACTTACCCGACTTGGTTATAAACCATAAATCACTTTCATAAAGTGAATCGTATTCAAAATCATAACAAGCGAAAGCATGCTCATATAAGGCTTTATAAAATCCGTCACAGATAAACGGTTCATTCTTAAGTGATAGTTTATTCTCGCCGTTATATATCTCAAACTTTGCGTAAGTTTGTTGTTAAATCGCTTAAAATTCCGCTTGCAAATACCGTTGTTGAGATCATAATCACCGCTACAAGTGCCGATATCACCGACATAAATTTGCTTGTTAATTTCTTATTTTTAATCATAGTAAACCTCCTTTTAATTGTCTTTTTACTGCTTGTCATTTGTGTTGTAAGCGGTATAGCACTGTTTTTTTGACCGGCTGAGCAGGTCTAAAATCATACTCATATAATTGTTTTTCTCATTATCCGATAATTTGCTCGTTACCGCAAAATCACAGGAAACCTCACACTCCGTATCAATCTGCCTTGACACGATATACACAAACGGGTTAAACCAATGCACACTTGATACTATCATCGCAAACCATTTATAAAGAATGTCACCTCGCTTGTAATGTGTCAGCTCGTGCATAAGAATGTAATTTATATCATTTTCCGTAATTTCGGTGTTGGATAAAAGCAGAGTGGACTTGAAAAGTCCCACAATCAGCGGTGCATCAAGCAATTCGGTTTTTCTCACATTTAAGTGTTTGGAAATACCAATTATGCTTTTGTCGACTTCCGAATTTTTATGTATGGCTCTTAAAAACAGATTATATTTTACCGTCTTTGACAGAAGTATTGCAAACATTCCTAAAAACCAGATATTTGCCAAATAATAAAACATATTCTGTGGCAGAGATACTTTTGGATTGATAGTTTTTCCTGTTGTTTAGGTGTATAAAAATCATTTGCTTGATTATCGTTTTGCGGTATTTCATATGTGATATTTTCCGATTGCTCTGATATAACTGTCGTTATATCGGGGGGGTACGGCTCGGAACGTTAAAATGCACCGGCAAAATCATTACAATTAAAACCGTAAGCCAAATATAATATTGCCACTTCGTACTAAATATTTTTCTTGTGGTAGGTTTTAAGCATAACAAAAACATAGATAATAAACTTCCGACAGCTGACATCAGCAGTATGCTTTTGAAAACATGTACAAGTATTAAAGTACCTCTTTATAACAAGAGTTATTTTGAGAATTTCAACCTCAAAAGAGATTACAGGTCAAACATTTTGCGGATTTCATCTATATCGTCCTTTGACATTTCATCGCTTTTGAAAAGCGAAACCGCCAAGTCTTTTACAGAGCCGTTATAGAGTTTCTGCACGAAAGATTTTGTTTGTGATTTGGTGTAACTGTCCTTGTCAAGAATGGGAGTGTAATAATTCGCTTTACTCTCTTTATGACATTTGACAGCACCTTTTTCCTTCATACGAAGAAGAAGGGTTGCAACTGTTCTGTATTCCCATTTACCCTCCGGGAGCTCATCGCAGACATCCTGAACCTTCATAGGTTTATTGTGTTTCCATAAAATCTGCATAACTTCAAGCTCCGCACCACTTATTTCGTGAAATCTTTTCATTTTATAATACAGCCTCCTTACATAAATGTATTACACTTGTGGTATATCTATATATTGCAACAGTAAGAGCTATTTGTCAAGAGTTTTTTGGATTTTTGCAAAAAATAAAACCACAACATCAACTTTGGGCTGATATTGCGGTTTTTAAGAAATATATTTAAAATACGTTTTAAAGATTATTATGTATCATCTGTCCGAAGTACAGCATCATGGCTTTTTCGGCATCGTTACTGTTTTTGATAAATTTAATATTATCAATATTAAACAGAATGCATCCGCAATGTCCTTTAAATGTGGGAAAGCAGATAACCTTTAAATTTGTATCTATCTCGGGACTGTAATCTATGATTTCAAGTGTTTCGCCGTAAAGTGTGGTGCGTTCATAGGCACGGAGCTATTTTGAATCCATATTTGGGAAAACGCTGCCGAAGGAGTTATCGATTAAGGTATCAAGTGACATTTTTTCAAGCTCTGCCAGAGCGGTATTTCCATATCGGAATATCCAATCCACAGCCTTTATCTCATCGTTAAATATAAGCTCTATATCGGTAAAGGCAAAGGGCATATTGTCGAAGGCATTGTAATATTCTTTGTATTTTTCTGTTGTTGCCGGTACTCCCTCGTGATTAAAGCCGTCAATTACGCGTTTTTGCGCTGTATGAAATTCATCTAAAATATCCTTTTTCCTACGAATGGCATATTCTATGCCTTCGCCGTTACTTAAGACGATTTTATCGCTTATCTCATGTATTGCCAGTGCGGAAACAAGACAGCCGAGGTGGATTTTGATGAAATTGTCGCCGAGCTGGTTTTTAATATCATCAAATTTCATTCTTGTCTTGTATGTCGTGCCGACGTTTGTGTGAATTTCGGCTACCGCACCTCTCATTATACAATAAAGAATCGTGAAGATACCCACGATCGTTTCTTTCCTGTTTGATAAAAATTTTATATATCCTGCATCCTACATTTTAAAGACCTCGTATTTGCTGATTGCATATTAAATCAAAATTCATGTATACCGATTATACAATATTTCGTTATACTTTTCAATAACTTAATCGTATTTTCGGCAATTTGACGATTCTCTGTCAGAGTACAAAGTGCTTGTTTTTGTAAAATTCTCGAAAAGCCTAAATAATTAATTTCAATTTTATATTGTTTTTATGTCAAAAATCTGATAATATATGATTACAAGATATTTTCGGAGGTAAAATATGTTCAGTTACATTAAAGGTACCCTTGCCGAAAAGGGTATAGACCATGCCGTGGTCGAATGCGGCGGTATCGGTTTTAGAATTTATACGAGCAACAATTCTCTCTCCGACCCTCACTGTATTCAGGGTGCGGAGGTGGTTTTTCACACATATTTATACATTAAAGAAGGAATTATGGATTTATACGGCTTTTCTTCAAAAGAGGAGCTGGATCTCTTTGAGTTGCTTATTTCCGTAAGCGGTGTCGGTGCGAAGGGTGCGGCGGCTATCCTTTCATCGGGAAAACCGTCCACGATTTCGCTGAGTATAGCATCGGGTGATGCGGCGGCGATAAAAAAAGCTCCGGGAGTAGGCAATAAGACCGCTCAAAGGATAATACTGGAGCTTAAGGATAAGATTAAAAACGAAGCCATTATATCCGGCTGTACGGATGCCTTTGAAAAGTTCGTTCCGACAGCGTCAAACGAGAGGAATGAAGCCGTAAATGCTCTCATTGCCCTCGGATACAGTGCAGCAGAGGCGAAGGAGGCTGTTTCAAAGGTATCGGCAGAGGCTGCGGATGTGGAAAGTATATTAAAAGAAGCCCTAAGAAGGTTGATGTAAGGTGGTGCGCTAATGAATTCGGAGGACAGAATTGTAAACGGCGGAATTTTAGAAGAAGATATCATCGCGGAGCCCGGACTGCGCCCGCGCTCGCTGGAGGAATACGTCGGTCAGAATAAGGTTAAGGAGAATCTCAGCATTTACATAGAAGCGGCGAAAAGCCGCCACGAAGCACTCGACCATGTGTTACTTTACGGTCCGCCGGGACTGGGTAAGACAACACTTGCGAACATTATAGCAAATGAGCTGGGAGTAAACATTCGCATAACATCTGGTCCGGCAATAGAAAAGCAGGGCGATTTGGCAGCTATTTTAACGAATTTGAGTGAGCACGACGTTCTTTTTATAGACGAGATACATCGTTTGAGCCACAGCGTGGAGGAAATATTGTACCCGGCAATGGAGGACTTTGCTCTCGATATTATAATCGGAAAAGGTCCCTCGGCGCGCTCGATAAGGCTTGATTTGCCGTCCTTTACACTTATAGGTGCTACCACGAAGGCGGGAAGCATGACAGGACCTTTGCGTGACCGCTTCGGGGTTATTTCGCGGTTGGAGCTTTACACACCTGACGAGCTTGCGAAGATAGTTAAAAGAAGTGCGGAAATACTTGGTGTCAAAATCGACGACAACGGAGCGCGAGAGATAGCGTCACGTTCCCGCGGAACACCGAGAATTGCGAACAGGCTCATAAAAAGAGTGCGCGATTTTGCATGTGTTCTTTCCGATGGCAGTATAAACGGCGAAATAGCCGCAAGCGCACTCAAAAGGCTTGAAATAGATTCCATAGGCCTTGACAATGTGGATAAAAACATGATTCTCACCATGATAAAGAGCTTCGGCGGCGGACCTGTGGGACTTGATACTCTTGCCGCCACTACGGGCGAGGATTCCAACACAATAGAGGATGTGTATGAGCCGTATCTTTTGCAGCTCGGCTTTATAAACAGAACTCCGCGCGGAAGGATTGTTACAAAACTTGCGTATGAGCATTACGGAATTCCTTTTAATGAATAATAGTTGAAATTTTTGTTACAATTTGCTGACACTTTCGGCTATTTGTCGAAAATACGGAAAAAGTATAGTATAATGTATAATTGTACTATACTTTTATTTTTGGGATGATACATGTGAAA
>CAYRGA010000042.1:0-14611 GCA_964423705.1 uncultured Oscillospiraceae bacterium | reverse complement strand
GTTTAATATAGACTGTACATATTGACCATGGCATATTCAACAAAACGTTTTTATTATAAAATAATTTTTCTTTACGTATGATATTTTCTATGTTAAAATAAAAGTATATTTTTATAAAAGGAGCATTTTTATGTCATTTTTATCTTTTATCCAGACGCTGATTCTGGGAATTGTGGAAGGTATAACCGAGTGGCTTCCCATAAGCTCGACCGGACACATGATACTTGTGAATGAATTTATGAAAACCGATAAGGGCTTTTTCGGCTCTCAGATTTACCTTTATGTCATCCAGCTCGGTGCTATTTTGGCTATAGCTACGCTTTATTTCAGAAAATTGAACCCGTTTTCCCATTCAAAAACAGCTACGGAAAAAGCCGATACCTGGCATATGTGGTTTAAAGTTATAGCGGCATGCATACCTGCGGCTGTGATTGGCTTGCTGTTTAATGATGAAATGGATAAAATCTCAACTCCGTACGTGGTAAGTGCCATGCTTATCATTTACGGTATTGCATTCATTTTCGCCGAAAAGGCAAATAAATCACCGCGTATAACCAATATGAATGACATGACGTATAAAACAGCACTTTTGATAGGCGCATTTCAGGTGCTTTCCATAGTACCGGGCACCTCTCGCTCCGGAGCAACAATCCTCGGTGCGATACTCATAGGCTGTTCCAGAGAAATAGCTGCCGAGTTCTCATTTTTCCTTGCCATTCCCGTAATGTTCGGAGTAAGCTTTTTAAAAATCATTTCAAATGATTATGTAATGACCGGCGGAGAGTGGGCTTTGCTGTTAATCGCAATGGTAACCGCATATGTCGTTTCGATGCTTTCGGTTAAGTTCCTCGTAAGTTATGTCAGAAAACATGATTTTAAAGGCTTCGGATATTACAGAATAGTGCTTGGAATACTGGTACTTGCGTATTTCCTAATTAAATTCTGAAAATTCAAAGAAATTTTACATTTTAACAAATTGACACATTTAAAAATGAATGATATAATATTTTAATATGGGTATGTATATCATGCCGCATTATGCGGCAAATATCCGTATGATTAAATATTGTTATTAAAGCTTTTCATATATAGCTTATGTATCGGGAGGTAATCAGCAAATGTACGCACACGAACATCTTAAAATTAATGACAAAAATCATCTGGAAATATCCGGCTGTGATACCTGTGAGCTTGCAAAAGAATACGGAACACCGCTTTATGTTATGGATGAAGAACGAATCCGCACGAACATGCGTGCTTATAAAAACGCTGTAGATAAATACTATAATTCAAACGGGCTGGCACTTTACGCGAGCAAAGCACTTTCAGCAGCATACATGTATAAGCTTGCCGCTCAGGAGGGTCTGGGAGTTGACGTGGTATCCGGCGGAGAGCTTTATACAGCACTAAAGGCAGGCTTTGACCCATCTAAAATATATTTTCACGGCAATAACAAAGGCTTCGACGAAATAGAACTTGCGATTAAAAACAAGATAGGTGTATTCGTTGCAGACAGCCGACTTGAGCTTGATATTATAGACGATTTAAGCCGCCGATACGATACTGTAAGCAATGTAATGTTCCGCATTAAACCCGGAATTGAAGCACACACTCACGAATTTATAAGTACAGGTCAGATAGATTCAAAATTCGGCTTTGCGATTGAAAACGGCGAAGCATTTGATATCATCAAATATGCCAAAGGCTTAAAAAATCTTAAAATTGTCGGCTTACACTGCCATATCGGTTCTCAGATTTTTGAACTTGAACCGTTTAAGGCTGCAGCTGAGGTTATGATAGACTTTTGCGAAAAAATCAAAAACGAGCTTGCTGTCGAAGTCGAACAGCTGAATTTGGGCGGCGGCTTCGGTATAAGCTATACACGCGAGGATAAGCCGATACAATATGAAGAATACATCAAGGTTATTTCCGAAAGGATAAAAGAATTATGCGAAGAAAAGAAGCTTAAATTGCCCTTCGTCCTCATGGAGCCGGGACGTTCCATCGTAGGCGATGCGGGAATAACACTTTATACAATAGGAAACATTAAGGATATCCCCGGTGTTCGCAAATACGTTTCGGTTGACGGCGGTATGGCGGACAATCCCCGCTATATTCTATATGATTCGTTGTACGACGGTGTTTTGGCAAACCGCGCAGATGATACACCGTGCGAAACCGTCACAGTATGCGGAAAATGCTGTGAATCCGGTGACATAATAATTAAGGATGCATTCCTGCCAAAGGCTGAATCGGGCGATATTTTAGCCGTTATGTCGACGGGTGCATACAATTATTCAATGTCAAGCAATTACAACAGAATCCCGCGTCCGCCCGTGATTATGGTGCGTGACGGTGAGGTCAATATTGCCGTAAAAAGAGAAACCTACGAGGATATAATCAGAAATGATATATTTTAGTTTAAGGAGATTTTGAACATGGACTACTTAATAAGTTTGCTGCTCAGTGTACCGGGTCTTTTGCTGGCACTGTCCATGCATGAATTTGCACACGGCTACGCCGCATATAAAATGGGCGACAATACTGCCAAATACGACGGCAGACTGAGCCTTAATCCGTTCGACCACATGGACCCGATAGGAACTCTGTGTCTGCTGTTTTTCAGATTCGGCTGGGCGAAGCCTGTACGCATAAATCCGTACAACTTCAAAAACCAAAGAGCCGGAATAATCGTGGTGAGCCTCGCCGGACCGTTTATGAATTTTATACTTGCGCTAATCAGTGCCATTATAGCCGAAATCGTAGCAAGATACATGGTATATTCAAACATAGCATTGTTTTTATATCAGGTTTTCTATATAAGTGAAGCTATAAACATCGGTTTGATGGTATTTAACCTTATACCGATACCGCCGCTCGACGGCTCGAAGATATTGCTGGAATTTCTGCCGTACAGATACCGAGAGTATTTTTATCGTGTGGAAAAGTATTCGTTTATAATACTTATACTCCTCTGCTATTCAGGATTTTTAAATCCGATACTCGCAGTTATGCAGAGCAGCATAAGCAGTTTAATAGGTTCTATTATTGGGTTGATTTTTTAATGGAAAATTTTATTTTTAAACTACCGGTTTTTGAGGGTCCTCTGGATTTACTGGAGCACCTTATAAAAAAGAATAAGCTTGACATATGCACAGTATCTCTTATAGAAATAACTGAACAGTACATCGATTATCTGAATCAAATGGAAAATGCCGACCTCGATATCTCGACGGATTTCTTGGTTGTGGCATCAAATCTGCTGTATATTAAATCAAAGGCACTGCTGCCGAAGCACGAGGACGAAAAGGATGACAGCGAGGACATAGCAAACAATCTCACCGAGGCTCTCAAGGAGCGCGCACGGATGAAGATTATATCGGAGAAATTCCGAAACATGCAGTTTGACGGTACATTCAGTTATTTTAAAGAAGAAGAAAAAATCGGCAAAGCGACCGTTAAAAGAAAATACGAAAATCTTGACCCGCAAAAGCTGTATTCGGCATTTATGACTGTTCTGGAAAAAAATGAGCGACGTGCACCCCCGCCGAAATCCAATTTTACGGGAATAGTTGGCAGAGAGCCTGTATCGGTAAAAGAAAAAGCAGGAAAGCTTATCTATAAATTAAAAAAAGAAAAGAAAGTAAAGTTTGAAAATATATTTGAGGATGCTCACCACAAGAATGAAATCGTCGCAATTTTTCTGGCGATTCTTGAGCTTATGAAGCTTAATCAAATATATACCTACGAAGAAAACGACAAAATACTTATCAGACTCGGCGACAACGCGGACGCCTCCGCCGAGGAAATACTATCTAATATCAGCGGTGAATTAAATGAATAGAAATCCGAAAGCCATATTGGAAGGGTTGCTTTTTGCAAGCGGTAATTCCGTACCTGTTAAAAGACTCAGTGACGTTTTGGAAATGCCCGAAAAAGAAGTGACCAAGCTGATATGGGAATTAAAAGATGAATACGACAACGATTCAAATCGCGGCATACATATCATACAGCTCGAAGACAGCTATCAGCTGTGCACCAAAAGGGAGTATTACGATTACATCCACATTCTGCGCGAGAAAAACCGCAGAGCCTCCCTCACAAATGCAGGTTTGGAAGTGCTATCGGTCGTGGCATACAATCAGCCCGTCACCCGTGGAACCATAGAATTTATACGCGGTGTAAATTCCGACGGCCCTCTTAACAATCTGGTAGGCGCGGGCTTGGTGGAGGAGGTCGGCAGACTGGATGCGCCGGGACGTCCGATACTTTTCGGAACTACCGAGGAATTTTTAAGGTGCTTTAACCTTTCGTCACTATCGGAGCTACCGGATATAGACAAGGAATACAGCTTTGAAGGTCTTAATAACCAAATCGAAAATTATATCAATGACGAACAGCAAAAGTTCTCGGATTTTGAAATAAAAACCGAGGATACCGAGGCAAAATAAACCGCTGGAGGAATAATTTTGTATATATTTTATGCAATAACCGTAATAACAATATTAATTCTTCTCCTACCGCTTTTTGCAAAAATCAAGCTTGAAATAAGCTATTGCAAAAACGAGGGTGAAAAGCTTACGCTGTCCGTCGTTGTTTCGATTTTCGGAAGACAGGTATTTAAAACTGATGGCAAGAGCGTGCCGATTTTCTCTGAAAAGGATAAAAAACATGAAAAGGATACCGAGGAAAAAGGAGAAAAGCTCATTGATAAGATAAAATCACTTGCGGACAGCATCGCAATGGTTAAAGCCGTTTATTCAAAAAATAAATATAAGATTAAAAAATGCATTGCCGCAAGGGACATGGAGATTTATATAAAATTCGGTCTTTTTGATGCAATGCAAACCGGAATAGCCACAGGACTTTTGTGGGCTCTGCTGTATAATGCGTTGGCACTCATCTCTACTGTCGGAACAGTATATGAACACAAATTTGAAGTAGTCCCGGTCTTTGATAAGAGCGGATTTTGCTCAAGCGGAAAAGGTATATTCTGCTTCAAATTAATCAATGTTATAGGCGTGCTTTTGAGAGTATATATAACATATAAAAGATATACAAAAAAGAAAAAATCCGTATAAAATAAAAATTCGGAGTGCATACTCCTATTAAATAATAAAGGCGGCGATAATATGTCAAATCATCCCATTGAAGGATTAATGAATGAAGCTATGGAGCACATAAGGCAAATGGTAGATGTAAATACCATTGTCGGCTCCCCCGTTACCACGGCTGACGGAACAACTATCATCCCAATTTCAAAGGTTGCCTTCGGCTTCGGCGCAGGCGGCAGCGAATTTAATGCGAAGAAGTCGGAAAAAGCCGACGATAACGCCATGTTCGGCGGCGGAAGCGGCGGCGGTGTGAGCATAAATCCTGTAGCATTTCTGGTCGTGAACAGCGAACAGATTAAACTGCTCCCCATTTCAAACTCTGCCACAACGGTGGATAAGCTTATCGATTTGGTTCCGGATTTAATAAATAAATTCAATAAATTCGCAAACGAAATGATTGATAAGCATAATGAAAAAAAGGCCGATAAGAAGGCAAACACCAATAACGACGAACCTATCTCGGAAATAGAACTGTAACTCAAATGCAAGCTGCACCGCCATTAATATGACGGTACAGCTTGCAAATCTATTTATGATAAAAAATATCGCTTAAAATGCGGCTGTAAAATATGCAGCCGCATTAATTATGTCAATAAATTTTACTTAAAGAATACTTTGCAAACCGCGACGCTTACAAACGCGCCTACCACATCGGCAAAAAGCGCGCATTTGAGAGTATGTCTGGTGTTTTTGCACCTTACGGCACCAAAATACACCGCGACTGTATAAAACGTCGTTTCGGTAGAGCCCATCATCACCGACACCGCCCTACCGAAAAATGAATCAGGGCCATGCATTTTGAATATATCGGTCGCCATAGCCAGCGAACCGCTTCCCGATACGGGTCGGAGCAATGAAAACGGTACAAGCTCTGCCGGAAAATGAAGTACCACAGCCAACGGCTTTACGATTTTATGCAGTATTTCAAGTGCGCCCGATGCATTCAATGCCCTCACAGCTACCAAAAGTCCCACAAGCTGCGGAATTATTTTGACAGCCGTTTTCAGTCCGTCTTCGGCACCCAGTGTAAAACCCCCATAGACATCGGTTTTGCTAAAAATTCCATGCATTAAAATTATGCTTATGATTAACGGTACTATTGCTTCAGCTGCACTCATGCTTTTACCTCCGCAATTTTGGCACAAATTACGCCGACTGAAAACGTAATGACAGACACTATCCATATGGGGATAATTATTTCGGCAGGAGCGCGGCTTTTATATGCCGAGCGTATGGCAATCAATGTGGACGGAATAAGCTGTATGGAAGCAGAATTTACCACAGCAAGCATACACATTGAATTCGTAGCTCTGCCGTTTTCGGAATATTTGTCCAAATGCCGCATAGCTTCTATGCCAAGAGGCGTGGCGGCATTTCCCATTCCGAAAAAATTCGCTGTCATATTCATCGCTATCGCACCGCAAGCCTCCTCATCCCCCCTGACATCCGGAAACAATAGCCTTATAAGCGGTGAGCTGAACTTTGCAATTACCGAAACCAAGCCGGATTTTTCGGCAATTTTCATCATTCCGGTCCAAAAAGCCATTATGCCCGCCATGCTTAAAGCGAGCTGTACTGCAGCTTCGGAACCCTCCGTCACGGCGGCACAAACTTCATTTACATTGCCGTTTATAAACGAAACAGCAAACGATATTATAAGCATTCCTATCCATACATAATTAAGCATAAGCCACCCCCTCCTTTTCAAGATATTCTTTATGTTACGGCAATATAACTAGATTGATATGACCCCACGCTTCTCAAGGCGGCAAGTTCCGTTTGATTTTTCCATTGAGATTGCAGTTTCTCAACGAAAAACGTCATATTATTTATTCAGCACATTACCAAAAATACCGATAATAAGTGCAATTTTACACTTGACAAAGCATATATTTATGTGTATAATTAATGCATACCATTTATATAGGTATTGTATTCTATTCACCAAAGGAGAACTCATATTATGCGCATTATATTTTTTATGCTGAGACATAATTTCAGAAACGGTCGAATGTGCCTGTAAATTATTTTCATAAAACAAAAATTAAAAAAGGAGTAATTTACAATGAGCTATACATACGATAATTATAAATTTGAAACCATCCAGTTACATGCGGGACAGGAAGAACCCGATTCGGCATCCGATGCCAGAGCTGTACCGATATACCAGACCACATCATATGTTTTTAAAAATTCTGCGCACGCCGCAGCACGTTTTGATTTAAGCGATGCCGGAAACATATACGGAAGGCTTACCAATTCCACGACAGATGCGTTTGAAAAGAGAATTGCCGCTTTAGAGGGCGGTGTGGCGGCACTTGGTGTCGCTTCCGGTGCCGCTGCCATAACCTATACATTTTTAAACCTTGCCGGTTCCGGCGACAATATAGTATCGGCACAGACGATTTACGGCGGAACTTATAATTTACTTGCCCACACACTGGTACAGTACGGCATAACAACTACATTTGTAAATCCAGATGAAGAGGGCGCATTCGAAAATGCGATAAACGACAAGACAAAAGCAATTTTTATAGAAACCATCGGCAATCCGAATGCCACACTGATTGACATTGAAAAGGTAGCGAAAATCGCTCACGCTCATGCCATTCCTCTCGTGGTTGATTCCACCTTTGCCACTCCATACCTTGTACGGCCTATCGAGTACGGTGCAGATATAGTGGTTCATTCCGCTACCAAATTTATAGGCGGACACGGCACGGCGATAGGCGGAGTTATAGTCGACAGCGGCAATTTCGACTGGGAGGCAAGCGGAAAATTTCCGTCAATCACTGAACCGAATCCCAGCTATCACGGCATAAGCTTTACAAAAGCTGTAGGTGCCGCCGCTTTTGTTACCAAAATCAGAGCCATACTTCTGCGTGATACCGGTGCTACCCTTGCACCGCTGCACTCCTTCCTCTTTTTGCAGGGACTGGAAACGCTTTCTCTGCGTGTGGAAAGACACGTGGAAAACACACTTAAGGTTGTAGAGTTTCTGGCAAATCATCCAAGTGTCGAGAGCGTAAATCATCCGTCACTTGAAAATCATCCGCACCATAAGCTTTACAAAAAGTATTTTCCGAAGGGCGGAGCATCGATATTTACATTTAATATCAAAGGCGGGGCTGAGCAGGCACAGAGCTTCATAGATAATCTGCACATTTTCTCACTGCTTGCCAACGTTGCTGATGTTAAATCACTGGTTATACATCCGGCTTCCACGACTCACTCACAGCTTAATGATGAGGAGCTTGAAAGTCAAGGAATAAAGCAAAATACCATTCGACTTTCAATCGGAACCGAACACATAGACGACATAATCTCTGATTTGTCGCAAGCTTTTTCCAAAATAAAATAATGTATATTAAAATCGGCAGAATATACGGATTTAACCACATATTCTGCCGATTATCTTTATTTAAGCTTAAAATTTTATAAATCAGTCTGTTTAATTCTCAATTAATCAATTCATACACAGGCATATTTTCATGGGTGGATATTTTCCCCGGTATAGTTTCAAAGGCGATATCATTAATCGAATTTATGATTTTCATATCGTGTTCAAGGTTGTTGACGGAATAATTTGTTTTTATATTTTCTGAAATAATCTTGAATATTTCAGGTGCTTTATCAATATTCTCTTTATTAAGCTTTTGGTGCATAAATTCGCTCAAAAATTGACGATGCAGCTGTATTCGTGACAAATCACCATCCGGATACCCTTGCCTGAATTGTAACAGTTGACATGCTTTTTCGCCGTTTAATTTCTGTCTTCCCTTTTTAAGCTCTATATGCAAATCTTGATACGGGTCATCATAATCCATATCCATCGGCACTTCATAATCTATACCGCCCACACTATTGACAATATCTTTCACTGCAGATAGATTCATTTCGACATAATAATGAATCGGAACAGACAGCTTTTTCTTAATGGCATCAATTATTGACTGATTTCCGTCCTCGTCGGCAAAAATATCCAAAACACGTTTATTTCCAACAAGCGTGTTTCGAGGTATTGACAGACCGAGCATGTTATCTTCATTGACCTTTAACAGCATTATCGTATCGGCTCTGCCGCCGTTATCCGTACCGACAAACAGCAAATTAAAATCAGTTCCCGTTATTTTATCTGTATTTAACGATATAACTTCGTTATTATATTCTCTAAATAATGTCCCCTTCAATATACCGCTTGCCAAAACCGCGGTCGCCAAAATTATAACTGCCAAAACGACAGATATAACAGCTGTTTTTCTATTAACTTTAATTTGTTTCTTAATCATGTTAAACCTCCTTTTAAGCGTATTTTTGTCGCTTTCCATTTGTGTTGTCAAAGGTCTTAGGCTCCTTTTTGAATTTGAAATCAAATCCAAAATCAGGTTCATATAATCATTTTTCTCAGTCACCGATAAGTCTTTTGTTACCTCACAGTCACAAGAAATCTCACACTCGGTATCAATCTGCCTTGACACGACATACGAAAACGGATTAAACCAATGAACACTTTGAACTGCCATAGCAAACCATTTATACCAAAGGTCGCCACGCTTGTAATGTGTCAGCTCATGCATGAGAATATAATTCATATCGTTTTCCGAAATCGGTGTGCTCGGCAGAAACAGTGTAGGTTTGAAAATCCCCACAATCAACGGAGCATCAAGCATATCTGTCCTACGTACGCTTAAGCGTTTCGGAATATCTAAAACTTTTGTATCAATCTCGGAATTTTTATGTATCGTCATTAAAAACATAGTGTATTTTACAATTTTCGCGAAAATCACAGCAATCATTCCCAAGAGCCAAACCATTGACGGATAATACAACATATTCTGCGGTATCAACGTTTTCGGTATTGACAAATTTTTCGATTCCTTCGGCACTTGAAAATTGATAGTTTGGTTATCCGAGTGCATTGTTTTCTCCGGCGTATTATCCGTCTGTTCCGATATAACGGGCGTGATATTTGATGCACGGCTCGGTACGGAAAAATGTACCGGCGAAATCATAACAATTAAAACCGTCAGCCATATGTAATACTGCCAACTCGGACTGAATAATCTCCGTGTAATCGGCTTCAGACATAACCAAATCATCGCTAAAACACTTCCTACCGCCGACATTAACAGTATGTTTTTAAATATCTGTATCAACATAAAATCACCTCCCATTTAGTATTACAACTGTAGTATATGTATATGTTACTACAGTAAGAGTAAAATGTCAAGCATTTTATTTCGATATTGTTCTTTAGCCTTGTCATTTGATTTTATCGGCGTGAGATTGTACTCCCTCCGAAAATCAAGCGGAGCCCGCCGCCTTAATTAGCTTGGACATCTTAATTCGTTTTTATAAATAATAGAAATCTGTATTTTTTTAATAGTATTTAGTGTTTACAAAAATTTTTCGGCATGATAAAATCGCCTTAACGATTATAGCTTTTGGAGGACGGTAAAATGAAATTGACATATGATGTTTTGAAAGACAAAATTTGCGGCTGCTGGCTCGGCAAAAATGCCGGCGGTGCGTTGGGTGCTCCATTTGAAACCAAGCGCGGCGTGAATAATGTCGATTTTTACACACAGGAATTTGACGGCGAACCACCTGCCAATGACGACCTGGATTTACAGCTTGTTTGGCTGAATGCTGTCGAACGCTTTGGCAGAAATGTTGATTCGTCTATTTTGGGCGAATACTGGCTTTCCTTCGTAACTCCCGACTGGGTGGAATACGGCAGTGGAAAAACAAACCTGCGTGCCGGTCTGCTACCTCCGATTTCAGGAGAATTGGAAAACGGCTACAGTAAAAGCTGCGGTGCCTTCATACGCTCCGAGATATGGGCTTGTCTGTGTCCGGGTCACCCGGCAGAGGCGGCAAAGTTCGCATATGAGGACGGCATCGTAGACCACACAGGAGACGGAGTATATGCCGAGGTATTCTGCGCCGCGGCGGAGAGTGCGGCATTTTGCGTATCGGATATGGACGAAATAGCTGACATAGGATTGTCATATATTCCGAAAGACAGCGGTGTACACCGTGTTGTTTCCGCCGTTAAAAATTTCCGTGACAGTGGAAAAAGCTGGCTTGAAGCGCGCGAAATGGTTATGAATGATTTTCCGGGTGCTTTCGGCATACAGGAAACGAAAATGAAGGATATGGCAGATACTCTCCCGGCAAATACAGCTGCGGGTAATGATGCCGTAAACAATATAGGACTTATGATGATAGGATGGTACTACGGCGAAAATGATTTCGGAAAGAGTATTTGCCTGGCGGTAAACTGCGGCGAGGACACAGACTGTACAGCAGCGACGCTCGGTGCCGTTTTCGGAATAGTTCAAGGTGCCGCTGCTCTGCCCGAAAAATGGATGGAGCCCATCGGAAACAAGATAAACACTATGACTATAAATTTGCTTTCAGGCATCATCATCCCCCGAACAACCGATGAGCTTACCGCACGGATACTTAGAATGATACCGCAGTTTTTAAACAGCGCATATGAAAAATCCAGAGTATTTTGCGTTGACAACAGTGATTCACAGGGTTATACATTAGAAACTATGGATAATTTATATCTTGAAAAGTCACCGGTATATCTTCCCGGCATAATGGGAGCCGGAAAACCGAAAGGACTCACCGTCGAACGGTTGCTGGAGCTTATGCCAAATTCGGTCAAATATCAATTCCCGATGTTTACCGCAATCGTCGAATACATTGACGGTGCACACATAAAAATCGGTGAACCGAAGCGAGTTAAACTTCGTATTCTTGATTCCGGATTGGGAATACATCAGCAATATTTTGCACAGGTAAAGCTATACGCAGACGAGGGTGTCGTTATAAACAGCGGCAACTGCTTCTCGGCACCGCTTCAAAATTTGTATATGTACGAGATTGAAAAGGAAATTGAGATAACCGTCGAAAAATTCACCTCAGGCTTCTGCGATGTTCTGGCAGATATAAGCTTAGTGGGGCGTCACACAAGCGGTGTGGTTAAAATCCGCTTTATAGCTGATTGATAATTTAGTACGCTTTATAAAAAACGGAGCTGTATTTACATACCGAAAGCACAGCATTTAACTATGCTTCCCCGTTAAAATACAACTCCGTTTTCATTATGCAATTATTTATGTTTATTAATCCGTAATTGCTTTTTTCGATTAAAAATAAGTGTCGACCACACGAATATTATAAGCAATATACCCAATGTAACCAAAAGTGCCGGTGCGGAAATAACCTTCCATACACTTCTGAAAAAGCCCTTGATATTATCTGCCTTTACGGATTGCGGTGAGGTCAGTATCATGGAGGTGTACTCTTCATTTGAATACAGAATCTTCACAATACCCAGTGCCTGCCCCTTGTTAATCGGTGCTTTTATGTTCTTCTCTTTTTCAACCTTAATCTCGATTTTATCTTTATCGTAGTTTTTCGGAAGATTTACAAACAAATCCTCGGGAGCCTCCAGCAGCAAGCGGTCGGTTTCCTTACCGTTATTCAATTCGACCTCTGCCAGAATGTCGCCTCTTTTAACCACCTTCACCGGTGTATAGAAATCCGTGCCGTATTTTATGAGAGCCTTTGAATCCTCATAAGCATAATTAAGATTCCCGTCATACGGAGCCTCGGCGACAAGGCACATAAGATTCACATCATCCGTTTTATACTGTAAAATCAACCCGCATTCATCATCATCGATATACGAGGTCTTTACACCCTTCGCCTTTGAAGTATAGTATTTATCGGATGAGTAACGGGTTATAAACTTGTTTGAATTTGGCAGATAGCGAGTCTGGGTATATTTGTTTGTCGGCTGAATTTCGTACATGCCTGTATTAACGATTTCGGCAAACAACTCATTGTCAAGTGCGTATTTCGTAATTGTGTACATATCCTCCAGCGTGGTATACTGATTTTTATCGGGATAACCGCTGGGATTTTTGAATTTGGTATTCAAGGCACCCAGTTCTACCGCTTTTTCATTCATTTTTTTAATGAATTTGCTTCTTGACTCAAACGAATAGTCGGCTATAACCTCTGCGGCATCGCCTGCATCATACAGCATCATTCCGTAGAGCAAATCCTCAAGAGTGAGTGTTTCCCCTGCCAAAATACCCATATTCCCGAATGAATAATCATATGCGGCAAGGATATCTGACTTGGCAGTCACTATCTCATTTTTGTCAAGCATATTTTCTATAGCAACTATGGCTGTCATTATTTTGGTAAATCCGCCCGGAGCAATCTTGGAATCAATATTCGACTTATACAGAAATTTGCCGCTTTCCATATCCACCAAAAGAGCTTCACCGGATTTTACGGATGGCTTGTCCTCTGCGGCAAAGGCTACCGGAGTGACAGCGGCAACCGACAGTGTTAAGATAAAAATAAAACATAAAACTTTTTTCATACTTTTTCCCTTTCGTAAATGACATATAATTATTTTAGCACATTATATAAAAATAATCCATTAAAAAAGTATGATAAATTTGTTAATTTTTTTAATTCGAAAAAAACTTATCTGTTCATACTGCGGAGAAAAGCTTTTTTAAATACCTCTCCGTGAAAATGCTCGTTTGCAAACTATCGCAAAAGGTGACTGATACGGCAAAAATAATTCTTTACGGAAAACAAAAAAGCCGGAAAATTTCCGGCTTTCGTAAATTATTCGTAATCAACCACATCTACCCAAGAGAGCAGAAAATCGCGTTCTTCCTTTTTACCCTTAACAGACTGCGAAGCGGCAACTATCGGCATCCACTTTTGGACGTATTGCTTAGCGGTATCGCTTTTTTCGCAGAATAAGTTCAAATATTTGTCCGCAAGCTCCTTTTTGTTTTCAAGGCAGAACAGCAGATATGTCCTTGCGGCATCTGCGGAAGCATTGCCTTGAGTGGCATGCGACCAGTCGAGTATGTAGAGTGTGCCGTCGTCCTTGACTATGATATTGCTCGGGTTAAAATCACCGTGGCATACCTTGTTATGCTTCGGCATTGACTCCAGACGTGTGTGGAGCTCGTATCTGGTGGTGGCATCCAACTCGGATAAATCAATTTTACGGCTCATCTTGTCCTTAAGCTTATTGAGAAGCGGTGCGGTTTTGCTGTGAACCTCAAGCTGTAAGTCTACAAACATCTCAAGGTATTCATCTATCTTTTCGGGGTGCTTTGACATCAGACTGTCAAGCGTCGCTCCTTCGATATATTCGGAAATGATAGTCCATTTACCGTCTGTGACGGTTACTTCCTTTATTTTCGGGATATTAAGCCCGGTTTCTTCGATTCGCGCTTGATTAAGAGCTTCGTTTAATACGTCGGCCTTTGAAAAATCCTCATTGAAGATTTTGACAGCGCGATCACCGTCCCTATATACTGTTTTGTTTTGTCTTTTTGCAATAATATTTTCCGCTTTCATTTTAATCCCTCCGTTGAATGTAATTTAATAATGTGTACTTCAAAACTCTTTAAATATATTGTAACATAAATATTGTAAAA
>CAYRGA010000041.1:0-14853 GCA_964423705.1 uncultured Oscillospiraceae bacterium | reverse complement strand
AATATATGGAGGTTGTTATGAAACGAAAAATCGCTAAAGTATTAACTATGATTCTTGCTCTGAGTATGCTTTTGGGCATCGGCGGTTGCAGTGAAAAGAAAACCGCATCAAAGAATCTGACAGCAATGTTTGACACACTTAAAAAGGGTGATTATTACGAGGCTGTATCAACCTATATCTACAATAACGAAAATTCAAATGACTTTTTGAAGTGCGGAGATAACTTTAATAAAGAGTCGTTTGCGGCGTATGACATTCATAATGCTTTGTTTTCGTCACTGGAGTATAAAATAATCGATACCGAGATAGTAAATCAGTCAGAAATACACTTTAATGTAGAGATATCGTCAATAGATCTTTCTCCGATAGGTGAGGAGCTTGCCGCAACTGCGGCGGCATATAATGTATCCGCCGAAAATGCCGAGGATATTGAGAAACTCAGCGATACCGAATTAAACAGTATTATGACACAGCAGCTCGGAAGCATAAGCAGTGATTATCTGAGCCGAAACGATAAAACGACAGTAAAAAACAACGTCGAAGTCACTATGGGTTATACCGAGGACGGCAGATGGCTTGTGTCAATGACTGATGACTTGTACAATGCTCTCACAGGCGGCGTGTATAAAGCCTTTTATGAAGTGTTGGAGGACTACGACGTTACCCATAAATAATATTCCATAATGAAAATCGGAAATAAAAGCGCATTTGGAAAAAACTCAATTCCAGATGCGCTTTTTGCATGTTAAAACAGAGTTAATCGGGATAGAGGTGTAAGTCTTTCGTTATAGAAATATTTACCTTTTTGTTGATAAAGTGGGTTGAATTTCGGGAGGGGTAGTGGTTAAATATAAATAGAGTATGTTTCTTTTGAAATAATGAAGCATGCGATTCGCACTGCACAACGTTATGATTTTATCAAGGAAATACTTCTTTGGTATTTTTGACGTCATTATTAAATTTATATCAGGAAAGAAGGATGAAAAGTGAAGAAATGCACGAGAGTTGTTAGCACGATGATATATATTTTAATGCTGTTTCAGCTAATACCGGTACATGCCGAAAACGTTTTTTTGACACCGAATGATATTTTGGGCGCCGGTTCAGCTTGGGGTATACAGGAAAAAGAGGATTTTGCTTCGGGTGACACAGCACAGTACATGAATCACACCGAAAGCTATGTTACAATGCCGATAAACCAAAAATACGGATATACATATTCGAGACATGTCGGTACGGCAGCATCCGACACTTTGAACGGTTTGAACATGTTCAATGGTTCTGTGGCTCTCACGACCAATGGGTACAGAGGGGATTTTGCTGTGGCATTTGATATGTTTTTGGCAGATGATCCCGATATCGAAAACGGCAGATATAAAAGCATTGCAGCTACTGTTGATGGGAGCTCCGATGACCTGCTGTTCAGTGTCTTTGCAGTAAAACCCGGAACAGGTGAGCCATCGAGCCATCGTAACGGAAACGATGGAGCGAAGGCATTGGCTTTTCGTTGGAAAAATACCATAACAGACGATAACGGCACAGCTTTTGCGGCGACAAATGCCCGTGCCAGTCGCAAATATGGAATCACGACGGCAGAGGGCTACCCGAGTGGCTCGGATGAAAGCTATAAGAATACAGCATACCTCAACGTATGTGTAATAGTGGAAAATGATGTTTTGAGAACCTATTATAAATGGAACGGCTCGGAAAACTGGCACAGCGATAATACGCCTATAGAACTGCCTGATAAAAATGTTATAAATAAAATTGAAATCGCCACAAGACCTGCTCTCGGCTTTGACAACTACAGACTTTACAGACGTAAAACCGACATTGTTAAAGCTCCGCAGACCTTTGAGTATGGTGATTTGATTGATGATGATGCAGACAATATGATTGTAAATCCGCATTTCGGAACACCGGTATTTACAGAGCCCGGTGCGGTTTTCACTGCCGAATTTACAAATAATACAGATACCGATTTTACGAAGGGCTCACTTGAGGTGTATCTGGAAAATGAATATTATTCATGGGGCTGTGTCAGCGCAAAACCTGTCAAGAGCAACGTATACCTCGGTACAAAGGAAGGCTGGAAGGTAGATATAACCGTACCAAAAATGATATCACCGGAGCTTATGAATCTGTATATTAAGCATACCTCCGATAACGGTACGATAACAGAATATTTTGCACCGCAGTCAGTATCGGTTATCGAAAAAATCAACAGTGATTTTTATACGTTTTCTGTTTCCGACACGCACTTAATGGCATACGGCGCACCTGAAAATAAATATCATATGGGAAAGACCTTAAACGCAATCAACGATATGCTTGCGATAGGCGGTGTGCGGTATCTGTCACATACCGGCGACATCATCGACCTTTCAACGGTTGACAGACAGGGTGCTATGAAGGAGCTTATGGTGAGAGGGTTTGAAAATGCCAGAACCCCGCTGATAATAACTGCCGGAAATCATGAGTATGATTTCTATGTGTGGCCGACAACCACTCAGAATCGCAACGAAAATCTGGAGCTTATCACAACAGACGAATATCATAAAAATAAGGATGCATATATAAGCTCAAATAATATTAAAACCGATGTATTTCAGGTGGAAAATAATTTTACCGAAGAGGCATTTGACAGATTTTTCGGTCAGAAAACGGCATTGATATCGATGGGCGATGATATGATTATCGCCAAAAACGACTTCGGAGCTTGGAAAACCATTACCGGTAGCGATTCGATATATATTAAGCTGAGAGATTCACTTACAGACAAGTGGAACGAATATGACGATGGTGTGTACAGAGTTATATATCAGCATGATTATGATACGGGCGATGAGTCCGGAAGTACGACAGTGTACGGAGCTGCGGCATTTATGTCACCCACATATCATAAAACCGATTCAAACGGTAACAAGATAAAAGATTATGATATGCAGTACACGGGACATCACCATACGGTATATCCCGTATCGACGAAAATACTTACACTCGGATCAAGCGGCGATGGTAAGTGTAACTGGAGTGATGAAGGTGTATTTTCAAATTATACATATTCTGCCGACGGTACAGGTAAAAAATGGAAAAACAGTGTAACGGATTTTCTTGCGCAGTACGGAGAATTTGATGAAACAACCGGACGCGGCAAGTATAACGCAGATAATGTTGATAAAATTTACACGCATACTATGGATGAGTATGTAATGCAGACCAAGAAACTTGAACAAACCTTTTTCAACCCGAATGATGGAACAGCTGAGTATAATATAGCTACAATCAATAATAAACTTGATTTTAACTTCTATGACGGCAGAGTGAGATTTGTCATGAAAAAGGGTAATTATAAGGTTACTAACGGTACTGTGTTGAGCCAATATAATTCTTATGATGATGACAAGACAATAGTTGTTGCCAAGGTAAATATTCCGAAGGGAAGCATGACAGCTCCGGCGGTTTTGGATGTTGTGTGCATGCCTTCTGACGGTGTGGCAGACAAAGAGGTGATTTTAAGAGGTGCTGAAACAGGCTTTGTCGATTCCGATATAAACTATTTGGATTTAGTATCGACCGACAGCGGAAACGACGATGTGTCTTTAACCACAGCCGGAATCTCTGTAGCTGTGACTGTCACGAATCAAAATCCATTAACAAGACGTATAGGCTTCGATGAGCCGCTTATTCCGAACGCAAAATACACTCTCAGTGCAGAAGGCAAAACCTTTGAGTTTATTTCCTTACCGAAGGACGGAATAAGCTTCAGAACAAAAAATGAAACGGAGTATGAAGGTATTACGTACGGTTATGCGTTGTCATACACTACTTCATCCACACCGAACAATATCGGAAAATACGCATTGACTACAGTAGTGGACGGAGTTGAAAAATCACCCGGTGACTTTTTGTACGAAAATTATGTGCTTGATTACACTGTTGGTCTGCCGTCGTGTACGTATAAGCCGGATTTCAGATATGAACCTGCGGTTCAGGCAAATACAAGATTTGACTGGTTTATATATTCGGAGAATGAATTCGGCAATACCATAGGTATACGTCCGGCTGATTTGCGGTTCGGCAGGACGGCGGATGCACTGAATCAAGTGGGTATTGGATGTCCGATAGCTCAGGGAGCAGAGTATAAGACGAAGAATAACGGATATATATATCTTAAGAAGTCCGTACTTACAAATCCCTTAAAGCGTGACTGGGAATGTGCATATGATTTCCGAATCGTAAAGCTGGGCAATACTTGGACGCTTTATGCAAAGAGTGTGAGCGATGACAGATTTGATATACTGTTTTCTTTGAATGGAAATGATTATGATATCTATGATTCAAAGGGCTATACTGCGATTTATTTCTCCGGTCCCGGCAGCTACTCTTACTGGAAGGATTACACATTGTATCCGATAGACAATAAAGCTGTTTTAAATGAAAAGGTCGGAAGTGAGTTTGATATCAGCTTTGGTGTTCAGCCGAGCGGAACGAGCCTGACGTTAAATGGAATGCAGGCTGCCGATATGACCTTGAAAAAGAATAATACTTTTAAGGTTAAGATGCCCGACAGCTGGAGCAAAGCTTCCGAAAAGCAGGTTATTAAGGGTGTTAAGGATATTTACGGAAACACAATCAATGATATAACGCTCGTGCCTTCCGAAACGGAGGTAACAATATCTGATATTAAGTATATTCAAAACGGAGCAGAAACAACCTCGCCCGGTGTAGGTGATATAACTGTTTCGTTTAAGGGCTTTAAAAATTATGGTATTTCAGATAAAGCTAAAATTATATGCGCCGTTTACAATGATAACACAATTGTCGATACAAATATGATTTCGGCGGCAGGTCTTGGCTACAGTGGTGACTCTTTGGAGATAGAAGTAAGTTCTGACGTTGATAATCCCGAAATCAGACTGTTTGTCTGGGATATCGATACCTTGTATCCTCTTTCAAAGTGATACAGTCTTAAATCACAGCAAAGTAAAGTTTTGATATGTAACGGAAAATGAAAAAAGCTTAAAAAAGAGCATATGTGTTCAAAAGTTATGCATTTGACACATATGCTCTTATGTTATTTATGGTTAAATTATGGCTGTTTTTTCACTTCAGCCGGTGTGGTCGGTGGGACGGGAACTGTCGATGGAGTGCCTGAACCATGTGATGCCTGACCGGAGGATGTTCCGGTGCTTGAATCGCTGTTGTCCGAGCCTTGTGATGAATCGGATTTGTTTTCTGATTTACTGCTTTCATCATCATTTTTATCGGTTGTGGTTGTTTTCTTGGTTTCATCCGGTTTGTATTGATATTTGCTCTTTGTACCTATATGCTCGTGCTTCCCGCTGCAAGGCTCCGCTGCGAAGGCTTTGTTTGCATAGACGGTGGCTTTGCTGCAGCTTGATGTGGGTTTAAGTCCGGTATTTGTGCAGACAGTCATTTTTTCAACTCCGCTTGGCTGCTTAAAATGCTTGGCTGCCAAATCCTTGTGGATTTCCGACATGACACTGCGCCATGCGCTAAGTGCCGGGTTTCCTGATGCTGATATGGTTTTTTGTATATCATAGCCGAACCATACAGAACCTACATAGTACGGCGTGTAACCGATAAACCAGCGGTCCTTTGAATCATCTGTCGTTCCGGTTTTGCCGCAGGTATCCATATTTGATATCTGAGCACCGACACCTGTACCGTTTTTCACGACACTCTGTAAAATCAAATTCATAAGGTATGCGGTTTCCTCAGAGAAGGCTTCGTTTGTTTTTGGCTCTTTCTCCAAAAGCAAACGTCCGTCGGCATCATAAACCTTGGTGTAAAGTGACGGCTCAATGTATTTTCCTTCGTTTGCAAATGCGGAATATGCCGCATTCATATCCATTACCGTTACTCCGTTCGTAAGTCCGCCCAGTGCCAGTGAGGATAGATTTTTGTCGCTGTATACTTTGCCGTTCTTGGTTTCGGAGGAAATAATCGTATCCATGTGAAGCTTGTTTTTTAAATATTTGAAGGATTTATCGACGGTTAGCTTTTCAAGTATGCGTATTGCAGGAATGTTATACGAGTATGCGACTGCATTTTTGACCGTCACATAGCCGCGGTATCTTCTGTCGGAGTTTTTCGGCTCCCATCCGTCTATTTCAAGCGGTGAATCCTCCACGCTTGTTCCCTCTGTAATCAAACCTAGGTCTATAGCGGGTGCGTAAACCGCTATCGGTTTGATGGATGAACCGGGCTGTCGTGGAGTTTGTGTGGCACGGTTAAGAACTCTGTTCGCATTTTTTGCGCCGCGTCCGCCGACAATGCCCTTTACCTGTCCGGTTTTCGGGTCACTTACGACCATTGCCGATTCGGGCTGAACACTTCCCGAAAATTCCGGGAATGTCGAATCGGAGCTGTATACCTTTTCCATTGTTTTCTGTACGTTGGGATCTACGGTAGCGTATATTTTAAGTCCGCCGTTGTAGAGCATGTTTGTGGCAAACTGCTCGGAATACCCTTGTTCCATAAGGTCGTTCAGAAGTGTTTCGTAGAGTGCATCCAGAAAATACGACTGCACCTTCTGAACCTTTTCTTCACCGTGCTTAAAGACAAGCTCTTCTTTAAGCGCATTGTCATATTCAGCCTTTGAAATGTGTTCAAGCTCAAGCATTTTTTTGAGAATGACTTTTCGCTTTTCAGCATTGTTTTCGGGATTGGTCAGTGGGTCATAATTTGCCGGGTTCTGCGTTATGCCGGCTATACATGCACATTCTGCCAAGCTCAGCTCCGATACATCCTTGGCAAAGTATATGTTTGCTGCGGCTTCTACACCGTTTGCACCCTGGCTGAGATAGATGGTATTCATGTACATCTCCAGAATCTGTTCCTTGCTTATTTTGCTTTCGAGAACCACTGCTCTGAGCATTTCGCGGATTTTTCTGGACTTCGTACGCTCCCTGTCATTTGTGATGTTCTTTACCAGCTGCTGTGTTATGGTACTTCCGCCATATGATGAATCTCCTTTTAAAATGTAGTTTGCGGCAGCACCGATGCTGCGTTTTAAGTCTATTCCGTGATGCTTGTAAAATCTCTGGTCTTCAATGGACACGAATGCGTTCTGAAGATTTTCGGGAATTTTATCTATGCTTACCCAAATGCGGTTTTCGGCTGCGACAAATTGCTCATAACGCTTTTGATCGCCGTCCTCGTCTGTGTAGTATATGGTTGACGATAAGTTCAAGTTCATTGAGCTTAAATTGTCACCAAAGGTAAAATCAATGTTTTTGGCAATCCAAATGCCCGAAAAAATCACTGCGGCGATTATCATAAGCACAAGTATTTTTATGATAATACCCAGTGCTTCATGCCTACGTCTTTTTTTCTTTTTTGATTTTTTTGCGGAAGGGGTTGGTTTGCCATGGGTATTCGCCGCATTTACAGCTGCTTCCGCTGAGTTTGTGAATTGCTTTGCTCGTTGACGAGCCCGTACCTTATCGAGGCTATCCATAGTAAGCGCTCCGTTTCTTTGATAATATTTGTGTGAAATTTATGTACTTCGAATCGATTTACGGAAAGATAGTACATCATTTCCATATTATACACCTAGTATATCATAGAAATAATAAAATAATGTTACAAACAATTTACGAATAGTTTAAAAATTTACGGAAAAACTAAAAAATACTGAAAAGAGAAGGTGAAAATGCTATGAAAAAAATTTTTCGCTCGGCAATGACGGTATTTTTGGTTGTTATAAGTGCTTATTTTTTAAATTTGTATGCGGATAAATTATGTCGGCGTGAGCAAAATCCCGAAATAAAATCGAATGAATCGATTGCGGATAAAAATCCGTCGGAATATGGGAAATACGCGAATTTGACAGACAATGCCGAGGATGCCGCAGCAAATTCCGCTAATGTTACAAAATATATTCTTAAATATTACAACGGCAAATCCGTACTTATCTGTCATGACGGCAGTAGGGTAAGGTCGGAAACGGAAGTCCCCGACATAAATTTTGATTATCTCACCGAAACCGATAAAAAGCTCTTACGCGAAGGCATTATACTTGACAGCCTGGAAGCTGTATACAAGCTCATTGAGGATTATTCGAGCTGATGGGGTATTCGATAGTTTTGCCGTTTTCGGTTAAAATTATGACTTCCACATTGTCGAAATTCTTTAAAAAATTTTCTGCTTTGTTCGCTCCTGCTGCATATACAGCGGTGGAAAGTGCATCTGCTACGGCGGAATTTGGGCTTATGACCGTCGCACTTTGTATGTCGCTTTCCGACGGATAGCCGTTTTTCGGATTTAATATGTGGTGATATATTTTTCCGTTCTTTTTAAAGTATCGTTCATATGCGCCGCTCGTCACCACCGAGGTATCGCTGACAGAGCAGATTTTAAAGTATTCTCCGCGCGGCTCAAACGGGGTCTGTATGCCGATTTTCCATTCAGATGTCGGACTTTTTTTGCCTATTGCATAGATGTTTCCGCCTAAGTCCGCCAATCCGCTTTTAATTTTGTACTTTTTAAAAATCTCGGCGATTCTGTCAGCAGTATATCCTTTTGCAATGCCTCCGAGTGCTATGCTCATTTTTTCATGTGCCAGAGTGACGGTTTTGTTTTCACTATTTAGAACAATATTACGGTAACTCACAGCTTTCAATGCAGTTTGTATTTCTTTCTCCGATGGTACTGTGGGATTGTCGGAATCTATGTCCCACAGGTCTGACAGCGGCTTTACACTGATGTCAAAGACACCGTCGGTTTTCTCCGATATGTCTTTGGCGAGTGTAATTAACTCAAAAACCTCATCGGAAACAGCTACCTTTGTTCCGCATGGTGCAGAGTTAATTTTATGGATTTCACTTTCTTTGTTATACGCATTCATCAGACGGTCGATTCTGTGAATTTCGTTTACGGCAGCTTCCAATGCGATTTCTGCGTTTCTGCCCTTGGCTTTGAGTGTTATTACGGTGTCCATCGCAAATTCTTGGCGGCTGTATTCTCTTTGTGTTATGTAAAATGCATATGCGGAGGATATGATAAGTATTGCCGCTGTAAATAAACAAATTCTTTTTTTCATATGATATATTCCTTATTCAGTATCCGAAATGTCAAAAACTCTGCTCGGAGAAGCTGGGTGTTCACCGATGAACTTTTCCATCCATATCACATCAAGCCATTTTTCATGCTTGTATCCGCAATTTGAAAAATGTGCGACTTTTTTAAAGCCCATTTTCTCATGAAAATTTTCGCTCTGTATGTTTGGATGTGTAATGCATGAATAAATGTTTTGTATGCCCATTTTTTCGAGCCTTTTTTCAAGTTCGGTGTATAATGCTGTGCCAAAATTTCTGCCCGTCATGCCATGCACTACATATATGGATATTTCGGCAGACCAGTCATACGCGGCACGGTTTTTAAACGGCGAGGCATATGCATAGCCGATCATGGCACCGTTTTCTTCACAGATGATATATGGATATTTTTTTAAAGTATTTTCTATCCTGTGCTGAAATTCATCTGTAGATGGGGTGGTGAGGTCAAATGTAACACATGTATTATTTACATAATAGTTGTATATTCGTCTTATAGCTTCTGCGTTATTCGGTGATGCGGTTTTTACAGTCATTTTTTCCCTTCTCTCATTTCAATTATACGCTTTGTTTGATTTTTTTATATTTTAGCATTAATCCTCGTTGGTGGTCAATAGATAATTACAAATAATATTAAAAAAGTGAAAATTGGTATTGAATTTATATTATAGGTGTGATATAATTTGAATGTAAACGATTACAAGATGAATTGTCCGAAGCATAGTAAACTTTGCTTTTGGGGCGAATTAAAAATTGGAGGAATGATTTAATATGAAATTAGGTGTTTTCAGTCCTGTTTTGTCACAATTGTCTTTTAAAGAAATGGTGGAGTATTTATCGTCATTGGGAGTAGACCAGCTCGAAATGGGAGCCGGCGGATGCCCCGGAAAGGCTCATTTTGATCCTGAGGTATTGCTTGCCGATGATTCTAAAATCGATGAAATAAAACAGATATTGAGCGACAATAATATGTCCATTGCCGCTATAAGCGCTCATGGTAATCCCGTACATCCCAATAAGGAAGTTGCCAAGAAATTTCATGATGACTTTAATAATGCCGTTCTTCTTGCCGAAAAGCTCGGCGTTGATACCATGGTCGGCTTTTCCGGCTGCCCCGGTGACAGCGAGAGCAGTATAAGACCGAACTGGGTTACATGTTCATGGCCTGAGGATTATCTTGATACATTAAAGTGGCAGTGGGAGAAGGTGCTCATTCCTTATTGGAAGGAAGAAGTTAAGTTCTGTGAAGCACACGGAATAAAGAAGATTGCTTTTGAAATGCATCCCGGCTTCTGTGTTTATAATACCTCATCAATGCTTAAAATCCGCGATGCGGTCGGTGATATACTCGGAGCCAATGTTGACCCCAGTCATCTGTTCTGGCAGGGCATGAATCCTGTTGAGGTTATAAAGGAACTTGGCAGACACAATGCCATACATCATTTCCACGCAAAGGACACTAATATTGATAATACCAACACGGCTGTAAACGGTGTGCTTGATGTGGGTCATTACGGCAATATTTTGAATCGCTCCTGGGTATTCCGCACGGTGGGATACGGTCACGGAAAGGATGTATGGAATGACATAATCAGCACCTTAAAGGCGGTAGGCTATGACGGTGTTGTAAGTATCGAGCATGAGGATTCCTTGATGTCGGCAAAGGAAGGTCTTGAAAAAGCCATAAAATTCTTAAAAGAAGTTATCATATATGAAAATGCCGGAGAAATGTGGTGGGCGTAATGGAAGAAAAAATTGTACATAAATTGGGTATTATCGGCTTCGGTGGTATGGCACATCATCATAAGACCGAATTGCATGATAAAAAATACGATAGGGTCATAATCAAGGGTATCTACGATATTAACCCGGATAAGCTTGAAGAAGCCAAAACATATGGCTTTACAGCATATTCCTCAAAGGAGGAAATGTTTGCCGACCCTGAAATTGATATGATATTGATAGCGACTACAAATGAAGCTCATAAATCGCTTGCTATCGAGGCGCTTGCAGCCGGTAAAAATGTAATATGTGAAAAGCCGGTGACGATTTCGAGCGATGAGCTTTTGGAAATAATGGAAGCCGCAGAAAAGTACGGCAGAGTTTTTACGATAGACCAGAATCGCAGAACCAATAAGGACTTCGTTCTTATGCGCAGAAATGTTGAAAAAGGTCTTATAGGTGAGCCGTATATCATAGAGTCGCGTGTCGAAGGCTCGCGCGGTATGCCGAAGGGCTGGCGCACCGTAAAGAACCTCGGCGGCGGTATGATGCTTGACTGGGGAGTTCATCTCATCGACCAGATTATGTATATGATAGATAAAAAGGTCACAAGCGTATACTGTAAGATGTACAGTATAGATTATCCGGAGGTTGACGATAATTTCCGGCTTGATATGACATTTGAGAATGGACCCGATGCGCATATAGAGGTTTCCACAAATAACTACATAACCCACCCTCGGTGGTACGTACTCGGAAAGGACGGTACTTTGCAGATTGACGATTGGAACTGCGACGGTAAAATTGTGCGTTGCATAGATAAAGAAAATGAGTGGGATGAGGAGATTTTCTATACAAAAGCCGGTCCGACAAAAACCATGGCACCGCGTAATGCAAAATCTACAGAGGTTATCACACTGTCAGAGCCTCTTGATGTCATCGATAACCTTCGTCCCGTGTATAATCAGTTCTGCGATGCTATCGAAGGAAAAGCACCGCTTACGATTAAACCTGAACAGGCGTTGAGGGTTATGCGTGTTATGGAAGCGGCATTTAAATCAAGTGAAACATACAGCGTAGTAAAAACGAATATTTAATTAAAAGCCGTATATATTTGCTGCATTTAATGCGGCAGCTCCTGTTTGAGACTGAAATCCCACCGTCCGTATGGACGATGGGATTTCAGCTTTTATCAGAGAAGGCTTCATAGTTCACAGCCTTGCCTAAATTAGACAATGTTTGCACTTTTGGCAATGCTATTTTTATGTAATTTTTTATTTGAAATATATCTTCTGCCGCTGTATAATAGTATACAGTGTTTTGAATAATGATAAGTGTTTGGAGTTGAAACAGTGTTATATTTGATATTGGCGGTTATTGCAGGTGCAACCAAGGGATTTTGTGGAAAAAAGACCAGTGGATATGTTAACGGCATTGCAGACAGTGTGTTGATGAATATTATACGTATGGTTATATGCTGTATTATAGGTGCTGTCTTTGCTTTGATACAGAAGGCTTCGTTTTCCTTCGGTGTTAAGGAGCTGGGAATATATGTGTTTTCCGGAGTTTCAATGGCAGCTTTTGTTATTTCGTGGCTTATAGCCGTAAAAAGCGGCGCATATATGCTTATTAATGCGTTTACAACAGCCTCATTTATCGTGACAATGGTGTGCGGTTTTCTGATTTTCGGCGAAAGGATAACCGTGAAACAAATAATAAGTATTGTTTTCATAATGGCTGCAATAGTATTTTTAATGAAGTACAGCAGTAAAATCAAGACTAAAATAACACTTAAGGATTTTGTCCTTTTGTTTGTGGTTCTGCTTTCGTGCGGCTTTACGAATGTTGCTCAGAAGATGTTTACCGCATGGATTCCGAGCGGTAATAATGCTGTATTTAATTTTTATACCTTTTTAATCACATTTCTTGCGCTGTGTGTATATATGCTGATTGTAAGTCGGAACGTTCCGAAAGCCAAGCTTGATTATAAAAAGGTAACACCGTACATTGCAGTAATGGCGGTCATGCTTTTTGCAAATTCTTATTTTTTAACGGCGGCGACAAAGGTGATGCCGTCGGTTATGCTGTTTTCGCTGAATCAGGTTCTTTCACTCGCGGCGGCGACAGTCATGGCATCACTCTTTTTTAAAGAAAAAATAACTGCGACCAGTGCCGCAGGCATTGTGTGTACGGTAATCTCAATATTGCTGACTTAATTTAAGAACGGAGGAATAACCAAATGAAGATATCTACCGAAATCGGTTCGCTGGCTAAGATAGTCGGTGAAGAAAAGGCTGTCGAATACGTGGCGAAGGCAGGTTTTGATGCCTGGGATTTTTCCATGTTTTGCATGTGCAATTATGATTACAGTGAGAATAAATTTATAAAAAGCTCTCATCCGTTAGCGTCGGACGATTATCTTTCCTTTGCATTAAAGCTTAAGAAAATAGCCGATGATAACGGTATCGTCTGTAACCAGTCCCATGCACCGTATTCGTCCTGCTGTGCGGAAATACGCTCATACCATAAGCGTGCCATAGAGTGTACGGCGGCGGTCGGCGGAAAAATATGCATTATTCATCCCGACCATAATAAATCCGCTGAAGAAAATGCTGAAATGTACATGGAGCTTTTACCCTTTGCAAAGGAATGTGGGGTTAAAATTGCCGCTGAAAATATGTTTAATTGGAAAGATGATGATGCGATATTTGCGGCATGTGCCACACCGGAGAGTTTTGCGGCTCACCTCGATGCCGTAGGGGATGATTATTTGATTGCCTGCCTTGATATAGGTCATGCGGAAATGCGTGGAGTAAATACATCGGCTGTAGATATGATTAAGGCATTGGGAAGTCGATTGCAGGCGTTACACATACATGACAATGACAAGATTCATGATTCACATCAGATACCGTTTTCCATGAATATAGATTTTGAAAAGGTTCTGAAGGCTTTAAAGAATATAGGCTACAGCGGCTATCTTACCCTTGAGGCAGATCGCTATCTGTCCGACTATAATGAGGACAATGTATTTGAAGGTGTTTTGAATTTAGCTTCTGCCGCACGAAAACTTGCGGAAATGTATAATAGACTGTGAGGAGGTAAAAATATGAAAAGTGTAAAATTGTGGGATAACGCACCCGGTATAGCTGATGACGGAAAAATGACCGAAGAACCTACGATTACATATTATAAGGCGGAGAATAAAATAACCGATGCCGCCGTTGTTATTTTCCCGGGCGGCGGATATCGTGTGCGTGCTGAACACGAGGGAAAAGGCTATGCTGAATTTTTAAATTCAAATGGGATAGATGCCTTTGTGGTGGATTACCGCGTATATCCGAATTCATTTCCGATACCGCTTGCCGATGCACGCCGCGGTATAAGATATGTGAGATACCACGCCGATAAGTACAGTGTTAATCCGAACAAAATCGCTGTAATGGGATCATCTGCCGGAGGACACTTAGCAGCACTGGTTTCCACATATACAAAGGAAATCGAATTTGAAAATGCCGATGAAATTGATAAGATGGATTTCAGACCGAATTATCAGATTCTTGCGTATCCGGTGGTTAATTTTTCCGATTTGTCAGTGTGTCATTGCGGTTCGGTGCAGACACTTACCGGTTCAAAAACCATAGAAATCGCAAGTGGGTTAGACCCGATTTTAATCGCCGACAAGGACACACCGACGGCATTTATATGGCATACCTCGGATGACAGCTGTGTAAACGTAAAAAACAGCCTGCTGTACGGTGCAAAGCTTCGCGATATGGGTGTTGACTTTGAAATGCATGTATATCCGAACGGTATACACGGACTCGGACTTGCTCAGGATAATCCGCACGTAAGACAGTGGAGCGATTCGCTTGTAAACTGGTTCAAATATACTGGATTTATCGAAAAATAGCGGTATAATTAACGATATACAGAAAGCGAATATGTATATTGTTGAATTTTGCCAAAAAAAGAAAAACAGATTTGTCAAAATTGATATTAAATTAGTATTGCGATTATTTGACATTTTTGTTACACTAATATAGTG
>CAYRGA010000040.1:0-14974 GCA_964423705.1 uncultured Oscillospiraceae bacterium | reverse complement strand
GAACAAAATGATGTTATTGAAATAATTCGCAGTTGTTTTAAGTAAATAGAGGTGTATATGTACAAAATTTTTTTTAAAAGAGTTATGGACTTTGCGTTATCGCTGATTGCGCTTATAGTGCTGTCGCCGTTTTTGCTGGTTCTTATGATTATCGGTGCGATAGCGATGAGGGGAAATCCGTTTTTTACGCAACAGCGCCCCGGTAAAAAGGATAAAGCAGGCAATGAGCGGATTTTTAAGCTGATAAAATTCCGAACTATGTCAAATGCAAAGGATAGAGATGGAAATTTGCTGCCGGACACAGTCAGACTTAATAAATATGGGAAATTTCTTCGTTCAACCTCGCTTGACGAGCTGCCCGAACTGATAAATATTCTAATTGGCTCTGTCAGCTTGGTCGGTCCGCGCCCGTTCCTGGTTAGGGATTGTGTGTTTTTAACCGATGAGCAGCGCAGACGTCATGATGTTCGTCCCGGACTTACGGGTCTTGCGCAGGTGAATGGCAGGAATAATATCACCTGGGAACAAAAGTTTGAGTATGATCTGCAATACATAGATAGCGGTATTACATTTATCGGGGATTTAAAGATTATTTGGCAGACGGTTGGAAAGGTTTTAAAACGAAGCGATACTGTACGTGAAGGAACGGATTCGGATGTTGACTACGGTGATTGGCTCATGATGGAGGGTAAAATCGACCGTGATATGTACGACAAAAAGCAGGAAGAAGCAAAAGAAATGCTAATGGTATAGGAGTTTTTATATGAATGATTTGGTATCTATTATTATGCCATCGTATAATACGGCAGATTTTATAGCTGAAACAATACGCTCAGTGCTGTCGCAGACCTATGAAAATTGGGAGCTTATCATCGTTGATGATTGTTCGACCGATAATACCGATGACATTGTAGCCGAATTTTTGAGTGACGGCAGAATTTGCTACATAAAAAATGAGCATAACAGCGGTGCGGCAGTTTCGCGAAATCGAGCACTCCGGGAAGCCAAAGGAAAATGGATAGCCTTCCTCGACAGTGACGATTTGTGGGAAACTGATAAACTCCGAAAGCAGATAACTTTTATGGAAGAAAACGGCTTTTTCTTTTCTTATACCGATTACATTGAGATAGATGAGGAATCAAAGCCGAATGGGCGGAGCATTACCGGACCGAAACGCATTACGAAGCATGGAATGTATAACTACTGCTGGATGGGTTGTCTGACTGTTATGTATGATGCCGAAAAGATCGGACTTATACAAATCAAAGATATTAAGAAAAACAATGATTATGCCATGTGGTTAAAAGTATGCAAAAGGGCTGAATGTTATTTGCTGGATGATACGCTTGCAAGATACAGAAAAAGGAGCGGTTCTATCAGTAATCACGGATATGTGAAGCTTATCAAATGGCACTATAAGCTCTATCGTGAAGCCGAAAATAAGAATTCGTTTATATCGGCAGTTTCGACCTTCAGAAACTTATTTTGGGGTGTTTGGAAAAAACTCAGATATGTTAAGGGGTGAAAGCGTGAACATTAATAAACTTCTTCGGGATATTGCCGTAAGATTGGAAAAAAAGACCGATGGACTTTTTTCTTGCGACGTAAACGCACAGCGACAATATATCGAAAAGCTGGGCGAGCCGGCCGATGAAGCGGAGCGTTCTTTTTTTCAATATAAATGTCAAATGAAGCTGAACAGGCCTTTTATTAGCTTTTTGATGAATGTGTCCTCATTGCCGATGGCTCTTTTGTATTGGTTTAAGGGTTCATCCGATGTGCTTGATGTCGATAAAAAAGATGCGGTATTTTTCAGGGATGGTAAGCCGGATAATATATTGCCAAGCACGTTAAAAAAAGAATTTCACGATATTGAAAGCAATCCCACCGATGGTTTTTCACTTACGAATGACGATAAAAAGTACATAAAAAAACTGATAAAAAGATATCCTCTGTCTTGGCATTTTGTGTTGAAATGTATGATAAAAATCGGCAAATACAGTTTTGCCATAAAGAAATATTCGCCCGACGCGATTATTGTTTGTGCCGAGTATTCGTTCACTTCATCCGTCTTGACCGATTATTGCAGAGCTTTCGGCATAAAACACATCGATATTATGCATGGAGAAAAGCTCTATTATATGAGAGATTCATTTTTTGAGTTTGACAGGTGCTATGTATGGAATGATTATTACAAGGATTTGCTATCTTCTTTGAAAGCAGACAAAGAGCAGTTTGCTATTGAAATTCCCGATTCATTATGTTTCGGTGATTCCGCAGTCAGAAAAGACCGGTACGATTATAC
This sequence comes from uncultured Oscillospiraceae bacterium, assembly GCA_964423705.1. Lineage (GTDB taxonomy): Bacteria > Bacillota > Clostridia > UMGS1810 > UMGS1810 > CAKSIN01. The sequence goes on along the minus strand of CAYRGA010000040.1, from coordinate 12,669 downwards.
GTATTATTTGGCGGCAGAAACTGATGCGGTGCTTGATAGGATAGCGCAGTCATTAAAAATTTTGAGTGAACGAGGAAAAAGAATAGCAGTACGCTCACATCCACGCTATTCGAATCCGGAATCGGTGAAAAAGTTTTTTGGATTTGCGGATATTGAAGATGTCAAAAGCGTTTCCATAGAGGAATCCTTAATGCAGACCGGAGCGGCAGTTTCCTTGTATTCCACTGTTTTAAACCAAGCATTGTGCAATTCGATTCCGGTTGTGATTGACGATGTCAGTAACCCTGCAAAGTTTGAAAAACTGAGGGAGCTTAAATATATGCTTTTAAATAAAGAACATCGGCTTTTGTCAAATGAGATAGGAGAAGAGCTATGATAGGTATGATAATAAGGAGTATATAGGCGAAGGGGCTATTATTCAAGCGGGAAGTGTTGTTGTTTCGGATATAGAGCCTTGTGCGATTGTGGGTGGACATCCTGCTCGTGTTTTTAAAAAACGTAATGAGGAATATTATTATAAACTGAAAGATGGACAGCATTTTTTTTAGGAGAGTTAATAATGAAAATAATGATACTTGCACCATATATATATGATAAAGATATGCCGGAATTTTCGGTAAATAAAACGGGTTTAGGGATTATGGTGAATGACATAGTTAAGTCTGTTGCAGAATCAGAAGATGTTGAATTGTTGACCAGAGTCATTACAAATGCTCAAAAAAAACATGATGGAAAATATAAATTGGTAAGTCATACATGGAAACAAATTATAATGTCAGCGAATATCGGCGATTGGCTAATGGCAATAAAAAAATTTCTTGGTACGGAGGGACGATTAAAAGATAGATTAAGACAGCTGTTTTATTGCTTGGATAGGGGATATGTCAGAAAGTATATAAAGATGTCTGAACCGGATGTTGTGCATATACATGGTATTGGCTCAATTACTGAGAGTTATATTGAAATATGTAAGGAATTGCAACAAAAATACATAGTTACGTTACACGGGCTGATTGGCTTAGATGATTCCGTTAAAGTGACAGAAAAAGAAAGAAAAACAGAGAAGAATTTTTTGAAATATGCGGATAAAGAGAATATACCGGTCAGTGTTATAAGTTCGGGAATGAAAAAGAGAATAGAAAAAAATTATTTAATGCATGATGCAAATAATATAACAGTAATAACGAATGGTACTCATATCCCATATACATATAAAATCGATGATAAAGATGATATAAGAAAAAAGAATAATCTTCCGGAAACATGTAAGATATGTGTGGTAATTGGATCTATTATGGAGAGAAAAAATCAGATTCAAATAGTAGAAGCATTTGCACAACTTAATGAAGATATACGGGAAAACTGTGCAATTTTTATGTGCGGGAGAGACATGATGGAAGGCGCAGTAGAAAAGAAAATATCTGAGTTGGGATGCGAAAAAAGGATTTTTATGCTCGGATTTATAGAGCATAAAGAGATAGAAAAACTTTTACAAGTTGCCGATTTAAACATTGTTGCAAGTTTAGATGAAGGCTTTGGATTGTCAATTATTGAAGCTTATGCATATGGAGTTCCAACCGTTACTTTTTCTGATTTAGATGCGGTTCCTGATTTGTATAATGCTAACACAATGGTTTTGATTGAGGATAGAAATACAGAAAGTTTAGCCGAGGGGATGAGTATAGCATTACAAAAGAAATGGAACAAAGAAGAAATAATAGAGTATTCAAAAAACTTTTCCATAGAAACTATGTCAAAACAGTATATAGATATTTACAAGAAGATTTAGGAAGTTACAATATTAAGGTGAGGATAGTATGGAGCAGGTAATTGCAGGAACAAAGCTAAATATACAACGAATCATATTTTCAAAAGAATTTTTGTTTGTTATGGCAATAGTATTTTCGTCATATGAAATATTTGGAATATCGCTAACATATGTTATTTTGGGTATACAGGCGATTTATACATGGGTTATGCGTGGAAAACGCTTCGTATTATTAGATAAGAGTTTTTTGTTTTTTATGATGGTTTTGCTTGTACATGAAATAATAATGATGTTTATTCATTCGGATGATGCAAAGACAATTTTTAATAATATCATAGGTGCGGTTATAGCTGTTGTTATTATAGGAACATTCAGCAGTGGAATTGATCTGGAAAAATTTAAAAAAGCCTACTACATAATAGCTGCAATAGTGTCATTGGGGTTATTGTATCATGCTTTTTTAGTATACGGATTGGGAATCCCTGTTACTCCCATAAAATTAATACCGGGACTCATTTCCCGCAGTACCATACAATGGGAGCATTATTTAATGAGACCAATGTCCTGCTTTATAGAGCCGCAGGCATATGCGACATTTATGATCCCGGCAATCTTTTTCTTGCTAAATGATAAAAAAATGTTTTGGGCATTGGCTACAACAGTATGTGTATTGCTGAGCACGTCCAGTCTTGGAATTTTGATGTGCGCTGCGATGTGGTTAGTGGTTCTGGTCGATAGTGGTATATCATTACAAAAGAAAATAACAATTGTGGCTTTTGGGATTATTTTTTTAGCGGTAGCATTAAAAAGTGATATATTTCAATTTGCATTTAATAAGATAGATAATATCGATACATCATCGGATGCGCGTCTGTCTCAGGGCTTTATAATATATGGACAAATGCCCTTTGAGGATCAAATTTTTGGCATTGGAAAACGTTCGTTGGTCAATTATATTTTAAATCACGATATATATGTGCCAAGAATGAAATTTGCTGCTGATGCGAGTAAATGGAGCTATGTCACCACAATAGCAGGAATTTTAATTTATTACGGATTGGCGGGAATACTTTCGTTTATAGTATTTGTTGCGGGACAAATAAAAAAGAAAGATTTTATGATAAAAGAGTTTGCTGTGCTTTTGGTCGCTATTTCATTTGGACAAACTATATTATTTAATGTGTATTTTATACTGTTTTATGTGCTGCTGTTTTGCTTGGATAAAGAAAAAAGCGGATATATAGTAGTTAAGTTTTAAGGAGCATTATTATGAAAATAGGAGTAATTACAACTCATTGGGCATTAAATTACGGAGCCGTCCTACAATCTTATGCTTTGGAAAATTATTTGCAATCTCAAGGATGTAATTGCGAGATTGTAGATTTTAGACCTCAAATCGGAAAATACGGAAGGAATTATATTGTTTGGAATAAGAATATCAAGCAATGGTGTCAAAATATTATTAAACTGTTTAAGATAAAAAATAAAAAGTTGTTTCAAGAAAAAGTAAAGGTATTTAACCACTTTGTGGAAAATGAACTTGATAAAAGCTCTCAAACATTTTTTTCTATTGAAGATATGGAAAATATAGGTGAGTATGATGTGTTAATATGTGGAAGTGATCAAATATGGAATTTGAATCTTTTTGATATGCCTCCGTTTTTCTTGCCATATAAAAATAAATGCCGGCATACGAAATTCATTTCGTATGCTGCCAGTGTTGCTGAAAATTTAGATGAGGAACAATGGAAAACCATTATAAAAAGAACAAGTCATTTTGATGCTGTTTCATTACGAGAGACAGAAGCAACAGAGCAATACAATAAATATAATTCGGGGAAAGCTGTAACAGTTTTGGACCCTGTATTTTTGTTAAGCAAAGATGAATGGGATAATAGAATAGGAGATAATAAATATATAGAAAAAAACAGCTATATTTTATGCTATTTTATCGGATACAGGGGAATAGAACATGATTTGGTAAAGAAAGTGCAAAAACACTATGTTGGAAAAGTAGTCAATGTTGGTCAAGACCCGACCAACCATTTAAATGCGGATGTTCAGTTGAGCAATGTTTCTCCGTTTGAGTTTGCAGCATTGATTCGAGATGCAAAATATATAGTGACGAATTCATTTCATATGACTGCGTTTTCGACAATATTTGAAAAAAATTTTTTGATAGTAAAACATCAAAACAGAAATTCAAGAATGGATAATTTACTGAAATTATTTGGTATAAATGATAGGTTTGTAAAAAGTAAAGAACAAATAGAACATTTGGAAGAAAAAGATTTTATATGTGATTATTCTCAGATATCCGAGAAACGGAAAAAGTACATTGATTTTTCCAAAGATTATCTGCGTAAATCGATTGAGGAGGATTTATAAAATGCCTAAATCTAAAAATGGCTTACTTAGTATATCGGGCATTATGATCTTGACATTATTCGGACAATTAATTTCATTTATTCGCGAAGCTGTATTTGCAGCATACTACGGTGTGTCTGTTTCGGCAGATGCTTATGTTATTGCGGCTCAGGTTCCCGTTACGTTATTTGCTGTGGTCGGTGTAAGTCTAACTACAACGATTTTACCTATTTATACTAAGAAGATTAAAGCAGAGGGAAATAAAGAGGCAAATGCTTTTATAAATAATATGATAAGCATATTTACCGTTATTTCAGCTCTATTCGCAGTAGCAGGCGTTTTTTTTGCCCCGGAGATAGTCAATATATTTGCTCCGTCTTTTTCCGAATCGGCAAAAATATTAACTGTTAAATTAACAAGGATTATATTTCCAATAGTTATCTTTTCATCATTGTTTAATATATATAAAGCGATACATAATGCATATGAGTCATTTTTTATACCTGTTACCGCTGTATATATACAGAGCATTGTAATTTCAGTATCGATAATTTTGTTTGGCAAAAAATTTGGAATTTATCCGGCAGCAATCGCTACTATTGTAGCCGGAGCACTGGAAATGTGTTTTTTAGCGTATACAATAAGAAAAAAATATGTTTACCGTCCATATCTTAATATATTTGATCAGGAACTTGAAAATGTTTTGAAATTAATCGGACCGGTAATTTTAGGGGTAGGTATTGCCGAGGTTAATCGGGTGATAGACAGAATGTTGGCATCAGGTGCCGGTGAAGGAGCAGTGGCTTCAATTAACTATGCGAGTAAATTGATTAATGTATTTAGTGGATTATTGGTTTCGGGCTTGAGCGTGGTTTGCTTTCAAAAATTCACAGAATTATACGCAGAAAATAAGATAGAACTTTTGCTATCGCAGTTTTTAAAATATATAAAATTAGCGTGCTTTTTTACAATTCCTGTTTCATGCGGCTTATTAGTTATGAGTAATGAAGCGGTAACTATTGTTTTTGGAAGAGGAGAGTTTAATGAGCATGCTGTGATTTCCACTTCATATGTGTTCCTGTTTTACAGCATGGGTTTGACATTTATTGTATTGCGGGAGTTGGGAACAAAACTATTTTATGCAATGCACGACACCGGAACGCCAATGTTTAATTCTGCGATAGGAGTCTGCATTAATATTGTATTAAATATCATATTGGTTAAAAAAATTGGAGCTGCAGGTCTTGCGTTAGCTACGAGTATATCATCATTTCTTATTTGCATGCTATTATTTTGGTCATTGAAGAAAAAACAAGAAAAAATACAGTATAAAAAAGTTGCTGTTGAAATTATCAAAATCATATCGGCATCAGCTGTGATGTGTATATGTATAATGCTGAGCGGAAAATATTTAATGAAATTAAATGTTTATGTGAAGAGTATATTGCTTGTATTTTTAGGATGCGTAGTGTATTTTGCAGTAACTTTTATATTAAAATCTGAAGTGCTAATGCCCGGAATTGAGAAAGTTAGACAGATTATTGCCAAAAAGAGGAATTAAATTATGTTTAAAGTGATTAAGAGCTATGCATGGGATGTATTCGTGAATAAAGTATTTGCTAGTTATATTATTCCATATAAGATTCGTGAATATATGTATAGAATGTTTGGAATAAAGATGGGAAAACAAAGTGCAATTCATGCTAAATGCTACATAAGTGGTAAAAATATTATGCTAGGTGATCGTTCGTACATAAATAAGGAATGTATAGTAGATGCACGTCATGGAAGAATTTTTATTGGTAATAATGTTGGAATTGCTTATCGATGTCAATTATTAACAACAAACCATGATTATTCAGATGAAAATAAAAGGACAGGAAGTGTATTTGGTGCTGATATTATAATAGAAGATGGGAGTTGGATCGGAGCTGGCGCAATTATTTTACCCGGTGTGACAATTAAAAAGGGGGGGTGGTTGCGGCTGGTAGTGTCGTAACTAGAGACTGTGAAGAAAATTGTTTATATGCAGGAAATCCGGCACGAAAAATTAAGGAGTTATAAGAAGGGAAAATCATATGATAAAATTGGCAGATGAATCTATATGTACAGGATGTGCTTTATGTCATGATGTTTGCACAAATGAAGCTATTACAATGCAGGTAAATGAAGAAGGCTTTAAATACCCAATTATAGATACTAACAGGTGTATAGAATGCGGCAAATGTCAAAAGAAATGTCCGGTTATTGATGATTGTGAATTTCACGAAAGCAAAAAAGCTTTATATGGAAGATTAATAGATAATATAGAGCATAGTTCCTCCGGTGGCATATGCAAGGCGCTGTCTAAAGCTATATTGTCAGACGGTGGAGTGGTTTTTGGAGCAGTACTTTTGCACGATAAAGTAATTCATATGAAAGCAGAAAACGAGAATGAATACACTATGATGAGCGGAAGCAAGTATTTGCAAAGTGATATGGAGGGCGTGTATAATCAAATTTCCGAGGAATTAAATAAGAACAGGAAAGTCTTATTTATGGGATGTCCGTGTCAGTGTGCTGCTGTTGATGCAAATTTTAAATCCAAAAGGGAGTATAATAATTTATACATATGTGAAATTTTATGCCATGGTGTACCGTCACCCGGAATATTTAAGGCATGGATTCGTTTTTTAGAAAATAAATATAACAGCACTATCGTGAAGTATTATTTCAGAAGTAAGAAAAATGGTTGGAATAGACCGTCAATAGAAATTGTGTTTGAAAACGGGAAAAGGCTGATTCAAAGTCATGGTGAATCAAATTATCATATGTGGTTTGGAAAACATTTATCTTTAAGAAAATCTTGCTATAAATGTAAATACAGAAATATTAAAAGGATAGCTGATGTTACGGTAGGAGATTTTTGGGGAATAAAAGCTTTGGATATAGCAGATGAGAATATTGAAAAAGGTACAAGTGTCCTTTTGGTAAATACTGATAAAGGGCAGGCGTTGCTTAATTTGGCAGAAAAGACAAACAATATGTTTTTAAAGGAAATTACAGTTGATGATGCATATATAAATAACACACCATCATTGAGTAACTTTGGTATGCCGGAGGAAAGAAATAAATTTTTCACCGCATATAAAACAGAATCTATTCAGGGAATTATAAAAAAATATCCGGCAGAGAAAAAAATAATCTCATTATTAAGAAAGTTAAAACATACATTAAAATTCAGTTGACAGAGAATGGGTGTTAAAATGGAAAATTTGATACTTATAGGAGCAGGCGGTCATGCAAAATCCGTTGCGGATTCAATTGACAAGTCAGAGTACAAATTATGTGGATTTATAGATAGCAGAAAAAAAGGCACACATATGGGATTGCCGATATTAGGTACGGACCTTGAAGATGTTCCCAACTACGAAGAATACAGTTATTTTGTTTCTATTGGAGATGTGGGATATCGTAAATTATGGTTTGACAAAATCAGCAGTTGCGGACTGAAAATAATTAACATTATCGATTCATCCGCAGTTATATCAGCCGATGCGAAATTGGGAATAGGAAATTTTGTGGGAAAAATGGCGGTAATCAATGCTGATGCAGAGATAGGAGATAACAATGTTATAAATACAAAGGCATTGATTGAACACGAATGTCGGGTAGGAAGTCATTGCCATCTGTCAACCAACTCGGTTATAAACGGAAATGTTGTTGTTGAAGATTCCGTATTCGTGGGAAGCTCCTCGGTGACTATAGGACAGCTGCGAATCGGGCAGTGTTCGACAATCGGTGCCGGAGCTGTTGTTATAAATGATATTCCGCCGATGGTGACTGCGGTGGGTGTACCTGCAAAAATAATTAAGAAAGGAAACCGATATGAAAAAAATTAAGGTTGTTGCCGAAATAGGATGTAATCATAATGGAAATATCGATTTGGCAAAGGAAATGATGCGTGCCGCTAAAAATGCCGGTGTATACGCTGTGAAATTTCAAAGCTTTGTGCCCGAAAATCTTGTTTCGAAATATGCACCGAAAGCAGAATATCAGAAACAAAATGACGGAAGCGGTTCACAGCTGGATATGCTGAAAAAATTGGCATTGACAGAAGATGAATACTTGGAATTGGTTCAGCATGCAAGCAATTTGAATATTGAAATATTTTCTACGCCGTTTGATGATGAATCGTTTGAATTTCTGAAAGGTATAGGTCAAAATATTTGGAAGATTCCATCGGGTGAAATTACAAATTTGCCTTTCTTGGAAAAAGTTGCGGGAGTGGATGTTCCCGATAAAAAGATAATTTTATCAACCGGTATGTCAACTGTTAAAGAAATTAAATATGCAATCGAGGTTTTGCAGTCAAGTGCCGATACGGAATTTACATTGCTGCATTGCAATACTCAATATCCGACCTTGCCACGGGACATGAATTTGATGGCAATGAAAAAACTAGAGGAAATAGCTCCCGGATGGAGTATCGGCTTATCAGACCATTCCGAGGGGATAATCGCCTCTTTGGTCGCATTGGGACTTGGAGCGTCATTTATTGAAAAGCATTTTACTTTGGATAAAAACATGCCGGGACCCGATCATAAGGCTTCTATCACGCCCGACGAATTGAAAGAGCTTTGCGACAATATAAATACAGCCGAGATTATGCTTGGCTGCCGTGATAAAAAAGTCACAGATTCGGAAAGACAAAATATTTTCGTTGCACGTAAATCAATTGTGGCTAAATGCAAAATAAAAAAAGGTGAGATTTTATCAATGGATAATATTACGTGCAAAAGACCCGGTAACGGCATTTCTCCCATACATTGGTATGAAGTTATTGGTAAAAAAGCAGATAAAGATTATGAAGAAGATGAGTTAATAAAATGCGATGGAGTAGAATGGGAAAATGAATAATTTAGCTATAATACCCGCAAGGAGCGGTTCAAAAGGATTGAAGGATAAAAATATTAAAATACTTAACGGAAAACCGTTGATAGCATATACTATCGAAGCGGCAATTAAATCCGGTCTGTATTCACACGTAATGGTTTCCACAGATTCGCTGGAGTATGCGAAAATTGCGATCGAGTATGGTGCAGAAGTGCCGTTTTATCGTTCGGAAACTGCTTCAAGCGATTCCGCATCGTCTTGGGATGTCGTTAAAGAGGTTTTGGCTGAATACAAAAAATCGGGAATTGAATTTGATAACTTTACACTTTTGCAGCCGACGTCACCATTGAGAGATTTCATGGATATTCAAAATGCATTTCGTATATTTAGTGAAAAATCCGCTATTGCGGTAGTTTCCGTGTGTGAAATGGAGCATTCGCCCTTGTGGAGCAATACACTTCCGGCTGATGATTCGATGAATGGCTTTTTGAATATTGCATCAAATTGTCAGCGGCAAAAATTGGAAAAATTTTATCGTATCAACGGAGCAATATACTTTGTAAATGTGAAGTCTTTTTATGAAAATACCGATTTGTATCGAAACGGATGCTATGCATATAAGATGCCGCCGAATAAAAGCGTCGATATCGATACGGAATTGGATTTTAAGATTGCGGAAACAGTAATAAAACAAACAGAGGGTTTTGGTGAATATGAAAAAATATAAGATTGCATACGCCACCGGATCGCGTGCGGATTACGGAATTGTCAGAAATTATTTGAAAATGTTGAACAGTGATGAACAAATTACTTTTTCCGTGTTGGTTACCGGAGCTCATCTGGAAGAAAAATACGGAAATTCCGTAGAAGTTATAAAAGAAGATAACTTTAAAATAGATGCCGCGATTCCCATATCGATTGAAAGTACGAAAAACAGCGGTATTATTCGTAGCATGTCAATCGCACTTGCGGGCTTCGGAGAATTTTTTGAAAATAATAAATATGATTTGCTGATAGTGCTCGGTGACAGATATGAGATAATGGCTGTTGCTATTGCTGCGGCTATGCAAAGAATACCTATACTGCATCTGCATGGCGGAGAAATAACAAGTGGGAATTATGATGAGTTTATTCGTCATTCGGTAACTAAAATGAGCAGTTACCATTTTACCGGTACGGAAATCTACCGGAAGAGAGTTATTCAATTGGGTGAAAATCCGAGTAGGGTATATAACCTCGGTGCATTGGGTGCGGAAAATTGTAATAACATTAAATATGATAATGTTATTGATGATGTCAGACAGCTTGAAATAAGCAAATATTGGGTAGTAGCTTTTCATCCCGAAACCTTAACCGGTGTCAGTACAAGCTTTCAGGTTGATGAATTGCTGAAGGCTGTTTCTTGCATATCGGACAGTGAAAAAGTAGTGTTTATCGGTACAAATGCAGATACTGATTCTGATGTCATACGAAAAATGTGTACGCAGTTTGTCGCTGACCACGCCAATGCAATGTATTTTGAAAACTTAAATTCGGATTCATATATGTATCTTTTAAAAAAAGCTATTGCATTGATTGGGAATTCCTCGTCCGGGATAATCGAAGCACCGTCTTTGGGATGCTTTACGATTAATATCGGAAACAGGCAAAAAGGACGTGTTCGCGGTGAAAGCGTTATTGATGTAGAGTGTAACGAAAAAAACATTTTTTCTGCTATTCAGAAGGTCAGGGAATTGAAAAGAAGCAATGTAGTAACGGATAATCCTTATTTTAAAGAAAATACCGCAATAAATTATTATAAAACGACAAAAAAAATACTTAGTGAATGTAACGACGTAACCAAAGAATTTTATGATTTGAAATAGAAATAATAAAACGATTAAATTGAGGAGGATGATAAATATGAATATTGCAGTCGCAGGAACCGGCTATGTCGGTTTATCAATATCAGTGCTTTTGGCGCAACATAATAAGGTGACCGCTGTTGATATTGTTCCCGAAAAAGTGGAAATGATAAACAACAAAAAATCACCCATCCAGGACGACTACATAGAGAAATATCTTGCGGAAAAGGAGCTCGATTTGACGGCGACACTCGATGCGGAGTCAGCTTATCGTGATGCCGATTTCGTCGTTATCGCTGCACCGACCAATTACGACAGTCAGAAAAACTTTTTCGATACTTCGGCAGTTGAATCGGTTATTAAGCTTGTTATGCAGTATAATTCAAATGCAATCATGGTAATAAAATCGACGATTCCCGTTGGTTTTACGGCATCGGTACGCGAAAAATATAATTGTAAAAACATAATTTTCAGTCCCGAGTTCTTGCGTGAATCGAAGGCACTTTATGATAATCTCTATCCGAGCCGTATAATTGTCGGAACAGATATGAACAATGAGCGTTTAGTGAAGGCAGCGAATGATTTTGCAAAGCTTTTGCAGGAGGGTGCTATTAAAGAGACCATTGAAACGCTGATTATGGGTTTCACCGAAGCAGAGGCTGTCAAATTGTTTGCCAACACATATCTGGCACTTCGCGTGTCTTATTTCAATGAACTTGATACCTATGCTGAAATGAAAAACCTTGACACACAGCAAATCATCAATGGCGTTTGCCTCGATCCTCGAATCGGCGGGCACTATAACAATCCTTCATTCGGATACGGCGGATATTGTCTGCCAAAGGATACTAAGCAGCTGCTTGCAAATTATGCTGATGTGCCGCAGAATATGATGTCTGCAATTGTGGAATCAAACCGCACAAGAAAAGATTTCATCGCCGACCGTGTGCTTCGAATGGCGGGTTACTATGGCTATGACGAGAATAACGCTTATAACAGTGCAAAAGAAACGCCGGTCACGATAGGCGTTTATCGTCTGACGATGAAGTCCAATTCGGATAACTTTCGCCAGTCATCGATTCAGGGCGTCATGAAGCGCATTAAGGCAAAGGGCGCGACGGTTGTTATTTACGAGCCGACCCTCGCAGATGGCGAAACCTTCTTCGGCAGTGTAATTGTGAATGACCTTGAGAAGTTTAAGAAAATGTCCAATGCAATCATCGCTAATCGTTATGATCCCTGCCTGGACGATGTTTTGGACAAGGTTTATACAAGAGATATTTTCAGACGTGACTGATTCTAAAAAAAGATATAAAAGACTGGTTTAATTTTTATAAAGTTTTGAACAGACCTCCAAAATGATATATATGAGCTTTGTTGCTTACGCAATAATCAAAATATCATTTTGGAGGTTTTAAATGTGATGGTGAAGAATAATTCAGTTCATAATTTTTTCTCTGTCTGTAAATGCTGTTTCTGTTTTTGCAATGTCGTTTGCAGTATTCTCCTTTTCTGTTATCCGAAAACACAAAATATTTACCGCAATTTTTACATTGCTTAATTTGCCCAACGTTTTTCATTATCAGCATAATATTAAACGAATCAATGTATTGTCCGAAACATTTGGAGGTGAATCGCAAAACGCTGCCTGAATGAAAGATAATACCCGAAACTCTTTTTCGCACGTTAAGCGCTTCATTCAAAGTTATACTATCTAAAAATCTTAAAAAAAATAATATTATTTATGCAAAGTATAAAATGAGGTATAAAATTGCGAAAATGTTGGATTGCACAAAAAATATAAAATTTATATAA
>CAYRGA010000039.1:0-14978 GCA_964423705.1 uncultured Oscillospiraceae bacterium | reverse complement strand
TACATAAACAGTAAAATGCACATGACACTAACTACAGGCGATAACACTGAGTAATTAACAATTGATTTATGAAGATTTTTGTAATATAATAGTATTATACTTACAAGACTCCCGGGGGGCGAAAAAATGATTTACTTAATAGAAGATGATGACAATATTCGTAAGCTTATATGCTATGCGCTCGGAAAAGAAGGCTATGACATAAAAGGCTTTTCAATGCCGAGTGAATTTTGGGATGAGCTTAAAATCGCCATACCGCAGCTTATATTGCTTGACATAATGCTGCCTGAGGAGGATGGCTTATCTATACTGTCAAAATTGCAGGCACATGTCGATTACAAGGAAATCCCGGTAATTATACTGACTGCAAAGGGTAGTGAATTTGATAAAGTAACCGGACTTGATATGGGTGCGGATGATTACATTGCAAAGCCCTTCGGAATGACAGAGATGGAAGCCAGAGTGCGTGCCGTTCTCAGAAGATATGATAAAACGAACAAGCCCACAGAATACCACATAGGAAATTTATATGTAAATCCTCAAAAGCACATTATTACCGTTGACAATGAGGAAATAACGCTATCCTTTAAGGAATACGGACTGTTAATGCTGCTTTTGGAGGCAAATGGTAATGTCGTAAACCGTGACACACTTCTTCAAAAGATTTGGGGCGAATTTTATGAGGAATCCCGAACCCTGGACGTGCATATACGCAAATTACGCGTAAAGCTGAACTCAGCCGGAGATATGATTAAAACCATTAAAAATATCGGTTACAAGCTGGAGGATAAAAGGTAATGAACAGTAAAATATTTAAATCGGTATTTATCACCTCCATGATTGTGCTTGCAGTCACCTTTTTGATGATTTTCAGTGTTCTTTTTAACTATTTTGAAGGACGTGTCTTTGAAGAACTGAAAAGCGAAGCCAAGTATATATCATATGGCATAACGTACACCGGAGAGGACATTCTTACAAGCTTTGAGGATGACAAAAAGCGAATCACGCTTATATCCCCCGACGGTGCGGTTTTAGCGGACACAAAAGCCGATGTGGAATCCCTTGAAAATCATTCGGACAGAAAGGAATTTAAAGAAGCGCTTAAAAACGGAACAGGCAGAAGTGCCAGATATTCCGATACATTGACAGAGAAAACGCTTTATTATGCGTTAAAGCTTTCCGACGGAAGCATTTTGAGAGTATCAACCACTCAAAATTCGGTTGCCGCTGTCTTGCTTGGTCTTGTACAGCCTATCATTTTGATTGTTGCGATAGCCCTTGCCATATCACTGTTTTTATCGTACAAGGTATCAAATTCAATCATTGAGCCGATTAACTCGCTTGATTTGGAAAATCCTTCAATCAATAAGACCTACGAGGAGCTTACTCCGCTTTTGAAAAAAATTTCCTTGCAGAAAAAGACCATAAAGACTCAGATTGAAGAAGCTGAGAAAAGCCGTGAAGAGTTTAAGCTTATCTGTGAAAATATGAATGAGGGCTTTTTGGTTATAGATAAAAAAGCGATGGTTCTGTCACATAACAGTGCGGCACTTCGCTTGCTGAAAGCTGATAATGTAAAGGACAGCAGCGTACTTTCATTAAATCGAACCAAGAATTTCCGAAGTGTCATAGAAAAGGTGCTCCGCGGAGAACATTCCGAGAGTATTCTCTCAGATGCTTCCTCCTCATACAGCATCATCGCCAATCCGGTATATCAGTCTGATGAGGTATTAGGCGCGGTCATCGTAATAATCGACGTAACAGAAAGTGAAAAACGCGAACAACTCAGAAGGGAGTTTACTTCCAATGTTTCTCATGAGTTAAAAACTCCGCTGACTTCCATTTCCGGATTTGCCGAAATGATGAAATCTGAATCTATTCCCGCAGATATGGTAAAGGATTTTTCGGCGTCGATTTATTCCGAAGCACAAAGATTGATTTCACTGGTAAGCGATATTATGAAAATATCCGAGCTGGATGAAGGTGCCGTCCTCTTAAAAAAAGAAAAATTGGATGTATATTCGCTGGTGTCCGAAACCGTTGAACGGCTCAAACCGATATCTACCGCTCAAAACATAAAACTCAATGTTCATGGCAATACTGCTTATATTATGGGTGCCGGCGGGATTATCGGCGAAATGATATACAACCTTTGTGACAACGCCATAAAGTACAATATTCCGAGTGGAAAGGCAGATATAACCGTAGTTTCCGATTCCGATAACGTTAAGCTGATTGTCGAAGATACGGGAATCGGTATACCTCAGACTGAATTATCCAGAGTGTTTGAGCGTTTTTACCGTGTGGATAAGAGCCGCTCCAAATCAGCCGGCGGTACAGGTCTGGGACTTGCCATAGTAAAGCACGGTGCCCTGTACCATGATGCTAAAATAGATATTGAAAGTACGGAAGGCAAAGGTACGAAAATAACACTCAGCTTTGTCAATGCCGATAAAATATAAAATAAATCTGTGATACCGAATAAAGAGTATCGCAGATTTATTTTTAGTCTTGACATATGTGTATTTATGTGTAATACTATGTAATTATAACGAGATGGTTGCAAATGGTTGCGGACAAAAGGCAAAATAAACAATCTGCTTATGATAGGAGGATAATTGTGAAAATCAGAACGGAAGCCAAAAACGCTGCTATAATGGGAGTAATATGCTCCATAGCATATATGATAGTGTACTTTTCCCGAAATATATTAAGTGTCGCCGCCCCAGAAATGCTTAAAATCGGCTATACCACCGAATACATCGGTGTACTTTCGACAGCCTTTATGATTACGTACGCAGTTGGACAGCTTGTAAACGGAATAATAGGTGATTACATAAAACCGAAATATATGATTTGCGTAGGTTTGCTTGCAGCGGCAGTGTTCAGTGTCGGGTTTATGACAGTCGGCTCACACGGTACCAAAGCAATACTTTACGGTCTGGGCGGCTTTGCTCTTTCCATGATATACGCACCCATGACGAGGGTTATTGCCGAAAGCTTGGAATACAGATACGTTACCACCTCTCTCATGGGCTTGGCTGTGGCAGCATATGCGGCATCGCCCCTTGTGGGAGCGGTAGCAGTATTTATGAACTGGAAAATGCTCTTTGTGTCGGGACAGATATTACTTACATTGAGTGCACTTATGTGCGGCATAATGTTTGTTTCATTTGAAAAAAAGGGGATTATTACTGACAAGAAAATACCGGATGATACAGCCTACAATGAAAAAAACGGAAAAATAAAGATTTTATTGAAAAGAGGCATAGTTCAGTATTCGATGGTTTCGGTGTTTACGGGTATCCTACGTACGTCCGTCATATTTTGGATACCGACCATGCTGGTACAGTACATGAATTACCGCGAAAAGGCGGCAGTCGGTATTTTCTCTGTAGTTTCCGTCTTGACAGCCTTTGCGCCGTACTTCGGTGTATGGTGTTATCGCTTTATTTTTGGCAAAAGCATTGAAAAAACTACATTTTTAAGCTTTTTGGCCGGTGCAGCTTGCTATTTAGGCATATGTATCATTAAAAATCCCACCGTTAACGTTATTTTGCTCACAACGGCGCTTTTTGTCGGAAATATCGCCTCCGCCATGCTGTGGAATGTATATTGCCCGAGCTTAAACGATACGGGAATGGTTTCAGGCGTGACCGGGTATTTGGACTTTATAAGCTATATAGGCGGCGCATTGGCAAATATACTCTTTGCAAATGCGGCAGACATTCTCGGCTGGAAGGTGCTTTTGATGGTATGGGCGGCTATAATGGCAGTCGGTGCCGTTACTGTGCTTCCGTGGAATAAAATACAACTTAACAAGTCAAAATAATCATATAACACATTCAAAATAAAGCGCTCCAAAAGCTTTGGAGCGCTTTACATTTTAATCATTTAATTTTGAAGTGCTCTATAGCAGAGCCTTTTAAAATTCCATCAAAAAGGAATTCATCCCCTATTTTTTCGTAACCGAATCTACCGTACTTGTGGTTTTAAATCTCTTATTTGATATCACAACAGTTGAATGATTGGATATTTGTCTTATCCCCTCCGCAAAATATCCCTTTTCGTTTATGTTTCCTTTTGAGGACACCGTAATGTAAGCATCGTACCTTTCCGGTCTTTCCGATATGACATAAGTGCCGTCAGCTTTTACGACGTAAGCCATATCCGGCTTTTTCTCCACAGACACGATTTTGCCAATATATTTCCCGGTTTCATCGTCATATAAACTGTCACCCTCAACGAACTGATTTAACGTATAATCCCTTATCGAGGAAACCTTTAACGTATATATGATTTCCGTGTTTTTTTCTGTATTGCCGCCGTTGTCGGCAACTTTAAGCTTTATGAATGTCACCGCGACAGCCGATATTATCAAAAGAATAATGCACAAATCAATAATATTTATCTTGCCGAACAATCTGCCCTTTTTATCTATAAGCATCGTCTTTTCCTCCTTAATGTACTAAAAATCAATCTATATCCATATCCACGACATAACCGGCTCCGGAGTAGTTTTTGCTACGGATATATATTTCGTTTCCTACGCGCACATCCTGGCTGGCAAACATAATTTTGCTGTCGGTATAGGTTGTAGGGATTCCTGTGATAGTGATATAATAGTTATATCTGTCCTTAACATCAGCCTTCACAAATTCTCCGGTTTCTACGTTTGTATTTATTTCCGTACATTTCTCCCATGTAACATCGGTTACTTTTCCATAATAACCACCCTTTATCGCATCCAAAATATCATCGCCGGGCTTGATTTGCTCCTGATAATCGGCGCTCTTTCGCTTGAGCTCCACCACATAGCTTATCTCTTTAACGTTACTGCTTTTTCCGGAGGTATTCAGAAAATATTTGTATCCTACCACAGCTACGGCTAAAACAAACAGTACTATTAATATATCCAGAAAATTAAATCTCGACCTTGTATTTTTTGTTTTATTGCTCACAATACGTCACTCCTTTTCCGCAAGTTCAAAATAAAGCTTTTCGATTCTTTGTGTCATAATTTCGGCTTTAAAGCGTTCATTAAAAATTTTTATGCAATTTATCTTTATTACCTCGGCATTTTTTTCATCCGTAAGCAGCTTCAGCTTTTCATACATAAGCCTTGAATTTTTTGTCGGGAAAATATACCCGTTTACACCGTCTTGAATAACTCCGGGATTTCCACCGAAATCACTTACCACTGCCGGTATGCCCAGGCTCATTCCCTCCAGAAGTGCAAGGCTGGTAGCTTCGGTACCGAAGGAAGCATTTACATTTACATCAAGTATATTGGTTATATCCGTGACGTCCTGCACAAAGCCTGCCATTATAACCGAGCCTTCTATGTTAAGCTCCTTTATTTTCGCACGAATAACATTCTCGTAGTCACCGGATCCGGCTATAATAAGCTTTGCATTTATTCCATCATCCAGTAAAAGCCTCAGTGCCTCCAGAATATATACGTGTCCTTTAACCTCATTAAGCCTTGCGGCTATGCCCAGCACAAAATCATCGGGTTTCAGGTTATAATTTGAGCGCACACGGTTTTTATCCTCGTCTGACAATGGTTTCAAGGGCTCGACACCGTTTTGAATTACTGTGATTTTGCTCGGATTAACACCTGTTTTTGTTAAATTTTCCTTGGCAGCATCCGCTACCGCTATTATCCTATCGGCGGTAATGTTATTCACAAAACCGTTTATCACCTTGCCGACACCCTTTGATATGGTAAGTGACGGTTCAAAAACACTGTGACGGGTATATATGATTTTTCCTTTTCCGTACAGACGGGCGGCTATTCTGCCCGACATCGCCGCGTGACAGTGAATCACATCAGGCTTCAGTGTTTTGAATAGTTTTTTCAGCTTTCCTATACAAGCAAAATCAAGTGACTTATCTGCCAATCCGTCAATCTCGATGTATTTCCCGCCGAGCTTTTCAATCTCCGGTTTCAGCAGACTGTTTTTCGGTATGATAACCGTCAAATCAATTTTGTCTGCGGAATAATATTTCAAAAAGGTCAGTACGCACTTTCCGGCACCGCCTATATTGGTATCACTGATTATATTGACTGCTTTAATCATTTACTTTCACCCCTTTGGAAGTATTCACAGCAGCGGCTGTAAGTGCCAAAATAGCAAAAAACATAAAGAACACTCTGTAATTATACCAAACATTATCAAACATTCCTTGAATCAAATAACCGAAAACACCTGCGGCAAGAGCGGTTACAGCTGCCTTTGGAATACCTCTTTTAAGCGTGGTTATTTTCGTTATCACCATTCTGTAATACGCAAAAATCACAATCAAGAATACTATCAGTCCAACTATTCCGTTTTCGACAATCAGCTGTAAATACAAATTGTGCGAATGAGGTGCTACGATTCCCGCATAAGAATAATGCGGATATATCATATTAAATGCATCACTGCCCAAGCCTATACCGCAAAGCCAGTAATCCTTAAGCATAGCCAGGGTTCCCATCCATATATAAACTCTGTAGGAGGTAGAGGTATCAGCAGTGTCGCCTATGCTGGTGAACCGCGAAATCACACTCGTCGACAGCACAAACGGTGCCACAAAAACAGCCGCGATACCGAGCCATACAAAACGTGTATCATAAAACATTATGAACATAAACACAGCCGCGATAAGTCCGAGCCAATTTCCGCGGGAATATGTGTATATCATGCACACGCACATTGCCGCCGTAAGCGCAAGGTGCGTTAATTTCAATGTACCCTTTTTTACCGACAGGAACATGCCTATTGCGAGCGGTATAAGCAGCAGCAGATACTCTCCCAGCACATTCGGATTGTCAAACGTCGAAACAACTCTTGTGGCTATGTCCTCGAACATATCCGTATCCGTCCAGGTCTTTCCTTCAGCAAAGCCGAATATGTGCTGATATATACCATATGCTGAAACACCGAGAGCAGCTATAAGCATCAAAGCAACCACGGCAGCTACACTTTTAAAGCTTGTAAATGTATTTGTAATGCAGTAGTACGAGCATATAAATACGAAGTAAACCATGTAAATCTTTATGCTGCTCATTCTTGCATAGCCGCTCACTGCCGATACAAGCATAACGATGAGCAGTGCTGCCAACGGCAAATCAAGCGGAGTGCGTACAAATTTAAAATCCTCCGTTGTAAATGCTTTTAAAATAAGCGAAATCAGGGTAAGCATTATTATTCCGACAATTACCATGGTCGGAGCGTATGGGAACAAAATCAACGCCGTCCATGCTCCGATTCTGAAATCATACAAAACCGCGCATACACAAACCACTGCGATAATTGCAGCCAAGCCGTATATTGCCCCGAATTTAAAGCACATAATTCCGTCAAGCACGCCGATTACAGCAAAGGTAATTGCCGAACCTGATGATACATTTACAGTATCATTTTCATCGAAATCCTCCAGCATTAAATACTTTAAAAATATATTTTTAAAATAGCTGTCCTTAAAAACACATCTCAGTGACATATTGAGTTTGATGATTATGAGTGAAATCACCGTAATCACCGCACAGACAGCAATATACACCGCTCCGAAGCCGCCCGTGACTAACCTCATGAGAAAATACACTATGCATGCCGCTATTGCGAAGATTCCGTAATGTGCGGTGCTTATGTCAAAAAAGTCATTAAAATACGTCCGTACACTTGAAATTAAAAAACTGTTATTCAGTGTATTTCTCGAAAATGCCGAAAGCCCTTCAAATTGCTTTTTTACCTTTCCAAAAATCCTGTATAAAATACTGTTATCTCTGTATTTTACATTCTTGGAAGCACCTGTGAACCAATTAACGATAAAGCTGTTTTTAATTATTTTTTTCCACAATTTACTCACAGCGCGTCCGATTTTTCCCAAGCAACTGTTATCGTACCATACGGAAAATGAATTTATAATATTTACCAAAAATGTGAGTATTATACTCTTATTCACCCTTTGCACCTCCTCTGATTTTGCCAAGCACAGAGCCTATTATGTCTGTAAATTCTCTGATTTTAAAAACAATGCAGCATACCGCATACACTGCCACGCCGATAGCTGTAGGCAAAAACACTTCAATTATCTTTGAACTGCCGCTTATTGTTCTGCTGCAAATATATGCACAAATTCCCATTAAAGCTGTTGAAACAACAATTTTAATGAAAGTTATGAAAAGTCCTCTGTTTAAGATATTTTTTGCCTTTTTGTTTAAAAGTATAAGCTCCGATATACCCATAAGATTAGCAGCTACAGAAGCGGAAAATGCGAGTGCCTTATGCTGCATGTCAAATATGCACACAAGCAGCAGGCTAAGCAATATATTAATGCTTATTCCCGTAACGGAAACTACCATCGGCGTCTTGCCGTCGCGCATAGAATAAAATGCCTTGTTACATATTTCCTGTATACCGTAACCCAGCATACCGAGCGAATAGAAAAACAATGCCGATGCTGTAAGCGCCGTAGAATGTTCATCAAACATCCCGCGCTCATAAAAAAGCCTTATTATCGGTTTGTTCAATATCAAAAAACCCACCATTACCGGAGTTATAATGAGTAATACATATTTTACGGCAAGGCACACAATATCAGAGAATTCCTTTGAATTTCCGGCTGACTGTGCTCTCGAAAGCGATGGAAATATCAGATTTGTTATCGAATACGTGAAAACGCCCACAAGTATTATATACAGCTTGTTGGCATAATCCAGCGCAGTAACTGAGCCGGCATCACTCAAACCCGATGCCAGGCGTATATTTATAAGATTATTAATCGGCTGAACCCAGGTACTTAAAATAATAGGAAGCGCAAGAATACAGACCTTTTTTATGCCTTCATCCTTGAACGAAAGCCTCAGGCTGTGGCTGTATCCGTTTTTTATCAGCGACGGAAGCTGCACAATAACCTGTGTACTCCACGCAAGAAGCATGGCAACTGCTACGCCCCTCACACCAAAACGATTTTTAAATACCAAAAGATATATAATAAGAAGTCCGTTTGAAACCAAACTTATTATCGAAGGGATATAAAATTCCCCAAATGACTGCAATATTCCCACAAAACAATATGCCAGTCCCGTAAAGATTATCGTCGGAAAAATTATTATTAAGAGCGATGATATAAGCTGTATAATATCATCATCATAACCGCCGGCGATAATCTTTACAATATGCTTTGAAAAAATTATACCGACACACGAAAGCACAGCAGTAATGAGGACAATAAGGTTTACAAACATATTTGAAAACCTTATCGCCCTCTCTTTGCCGTCCTTTTCCAAGTATTCATTAAAAATTGGAATAAAGGCACTGGTAACAGCCGAGCCGAGTGCAATGTCAAAAAAAAGCAGTGGTATACGACTCGCACTTGAAAATGCAATCGCCTCATTTGTATTTGTGCCGTACATTGCGGCAAGCGCAATATCACGCAACATACCGCATAGCTTTGCCGAAAGCGTGGCAAAAACCATAAAGCATGCGGTAAGTGCTGTATTTTTCTTAGTAATTTTCATTTGATCCGTTCCTTTATTCAGAAGTATCGCTTTATCACAAGGTTTTAAGATAATTCTTTACAAGGATCTCGAGTATTTCATCCGGCTCAAGCTTGCTCATAAGATTACGGGCATTATTATAGCTTGTTATATAGGTCGGATCTCCGGACATAATATAAGCTACAATTTGATTAATCGGATTATACCCCTTTACTTTAAGCGCATCGTAAACTACCTTAAAAGCATCCTTAACTTTTACATCATTATCAGTACCTATGCTTACCTTTAAAGTTTCTTCAATATGATCCATTAATGTCACCCTTTCATTTAACGCTTCGGCGGCGCTATACTCTCCGCGTCGTCGGCAGTGTCCGCCGCCTGTAAAGGCGGTGGATTACTTGCTTTTGGTTATAATAATTTTATTGCAATACCCGAATATTCCGCTTCAAGCGTCGGGTATATATGCCGAATTATCTGAGCTGTGCTCCAAGTTCTTTTTCAAGCTTTGACAAAATCTTATTAAACACCTCGGTAATTTCTTCATCGGTCAAGGTTCTGTCCTCTGCTCTGAAGGCTACGGAATACGCCACACTCTTTTTACCTTGCGGTATCTGAGCACCCTTGTATACGTCAAAGAGCTTATAACCCTCCAAAATATTTCCGGAACATTTTTTTATAATCTTTTCTATTTCATATACATTTATGCTGTCATCAAGAAGCATTGCTATATCTCTCGTCACAGCCGGATACTTCGGAAGCTGCTTGTATTTCACATCTTCGCTGTATAATTCATACAAGTTGTTGAAGTCAAGCTCTGCCGCATAGGTTTTGCGGTCTATACCGAAATTCTCCGCAACGTACGGATGCACTTCTCCGAATACTCCGATAGTTTTTCCGTCTTTTTCGATTTTTGCACATCTTCCGGGATGGAAGGTGGTGTTATCGGTGCAGGTCACAAATTCGGCACCGTTAATTTTTAATTCGGAAAGCAGATTTTCAATTATACCCTTAAGGTCATAGAAATCATAATCGCCGTACATTCCGAGTGCGATATTTTTGTGCTCATCGGGGAGCTTTTCGCCGTCCTGTGCGATATACACATTTGCAAATTCATAAATTTCAGCACTTTCATTACGATGTGAATGATTAAATGCCAAGGTATTTAAAAGCGACGGAAGCAGCGTAGTTCTCATTATTGAGGTATCCTCTCCGAGAGGATTGGTAATTACAACCGCCTTTTTAAGCTTTTCATCGTTTGAATTTATCATATTGAAAAGCTTCGGACCTATAAATGAGAAGGACATGGTTTCATACATACCCTGTGCAACCAAAGCGGAATGTATAATATCCTCTACCTTCTGGCTGCGTGTCTTAAGTCCCTTCGTGGTTTCGCCGCGCAGCGGTGTTGAGGTTATGTTGTTATAGCCGTAAATTCTGGCAATTTCCTCTGCGACATCCGCCTCACGCTCAACATCGGGTCTGAATGACGGCACCTTTATATCGTTTCCTACTATTTCAAAATCAAGAGAAGTGAGGATTTTCACCATTTCCTCCCTTGAAATATCCGTTCCGAGAAATGCATTTATTTTTTCGGGACGAAGCTCTATGACATTCGGCTTATAATCGCAGTTTACCACATCTATAATTTCATCGGCAACCTCACCCGCACCAAGCATTTCAACAAGCTCACAAGCTCTGTTTATTGCAGGAATTACATTGTTTACATCAAGTCCCTTTTCGTATCTGGAGGAAGCTTCTGTTCTTAATCCAAGTTTCTTGGCGGTAAGTCTTACGCTTGTGCCATCAAATGTGGCACATTCAAAAAGAATAGCATTTGAGGTTTCACGCACCTCGGAATTTTCACCGCCCATGACACCTGCAACGCATACCGGCTTGTGCTTATCGCAGATTACCAATGCAGAGTCATCGAGCTGTCTTTCGATTCCGTCAAGAGTAGTGATTTTCTCGCCGTTTTCGGCTTTTCGTACCACTATCTCACCATCCTCAAGGTCCTCCAAGTTAAACGCATGCATCGGCTGACCGTACTCCAATAATACATAATTCGTTATATCTACAATATTGTTTATACTTCTTATGCCACTCAGCTGAAGTCTGTCCCTCATCCATTTCGGGCTTTCGCCGATTTTGACATTTTTAATAACACGTGCTGCATATCTGAGACAGTCCTTATCCTTTACGGTTACCTTCGCCATGTCATTGACATTTCCGGCACCGCCCTTAACGACCGGAACCTTGATATCGAGCGGTCTGCCAAAGGTTACAGCAGTTTCGCGTGCAAGTCCGATAACGCTGAAACAGTCGGGACGATTTGACGTTATCTCAAATTCAATAACATCCTCATTAAGACCAAACACCTCTGTTATATCCTTTCCGGGCTCAATCGGCTCGGGAAGAATCAATATGCCGTCCTCTGCGGCATAGGGAACATCCTCCTTTGATAAGCCAAGCTCCTGATACGAGCAAAGCATACCGTTTGAAACTTCACCTCTGAGCTTACCTTTGGTAATATGTATACCCCCGGGGAGATATGAATTGTGCTTTGCCACCGGAACATAATCTCCGGTTTTAATATTCTGTGCGCCTGTTACAATCTGCGTAGGCTCGGCTTCGCCGATATCAACGGAGCAAATATTGAGATGGTCGGAATTTTGATGCTTTTTCACATCCAAAAGCTTTCCGACAACGACATTTTTAATTTCGTCACCGGCATTTTCCACACCTTCTACCTTCGAACCGGACATGGTGAGTGCATGCGCATAATCCTTTGCGGAAATATCTTTTATATCAACATAATCATTTAACCAACTTAACGGAAATTTCATAACCTTTGTCCTTTCAACTCATTAAAATTGTTTTAAAAATCTTAAATCGTCTTCGTAAAGAAGGCGCATATCATCTATCTCGTATGAGCCCATAGCAATACGCTCAAGACCTATACCGAAAGCAAATCCACTGTAAACCTCGGGGTCTATGCCACACTGGCTGAGCACCTTCGGATGCACCATTCCTGCGCCCAAAACCTCTATAAAGCCCTCCTGTTTACATACCTTGCAGCCTTCCCCGCCGCATACAAAACACGATACATCGACCTCGGCACTCGGCTCTGTAAACGGGAAGTGGTGCGGTCTGAAACGAATTTTGATATTCTGACCGTAAAGCTCCTTCATGATTAATTCCAGAGTTCCCTTGAAATCACCGAAGGTTATACCCTTATCCACCACAAGTCCCTCCATTTGATGGAATACCGGAGAATGTGTGGCATCAACCGCATCGGAGCGGAAAACTCTGCCGGGAGCGATAATTCTTATCGGCGGCTTTGTCTGCTCCATGACACGAACCTGAACCGGTGAAGTCTGACTTCTCAATACCACATCGTCATTTATGTAAAATGTGTCCTGTGTATCTCTTGCCGGATGGTTCTTAGGTATGTTAAGAGCCTCAAAGTTATAGTAATCAAGCTCGACCTCGGGACCCTCAACTATGGTAAATCCCATTCCGAGGAATATATCCTTAAGTCTGTTTTCCACACTGCTCAAAGGATGCCTTGCACCGATTTTTGACTTTTTACCGGGCATAGTCACATCCAAAACTTCCTTTTTTAAATCCTCTTCAAGCTTTTTCTTCTGCAAAAGCTCCTTCTTTTCAGCTATTTCCTTTTCGATAAAAGCTCTTACTTCGTTAGCGAGCTGACCTATAACAGGTCTTTCCTCCGGAGAAGCCTTGCCAAGACCCTTAAGCACGCTTGTAAGCTCTCCCTTTTTACCCAAAAATCTTACTCTGAGCTCTTCAAGCTCCTCAGATGAAGATATTTTCTCCAAAAGAAGCTTAGAATCCTTTCTGATGTTTTCTATTAACTCCTTCACTGTGTATGTCCCCTTCCTGTATCAAACAGACCTCAGATGAGTCTGAATATGTTAATATATGTCGATTTATTACAAAAACAACCTATTTGATTTTATTGTATCACATTTTTTTGAATATTACAAGAATTTATTTCAATTAGTATAACGCTCTGTAATTCAATGCTTCTGCTATGAATTACACCGCCGCGAAAAGCCCACAGACTACGGCAACTGTGATATTGACTTTAATATTCCTTCGGCAATCGCCTTTGCAATGCCGTCAATCCTCGCACTATCATTAAGTATGGCTCTGTCAATCGGACTTGATACAAAGCCACATTCCACCAGCACCGAAGGCATATCTGTTTTTCTTAGGACAACCATTTTCGGGCTGTCGGTGACACCTCTGTTTAAAATACCCATCGTTTTAACCAGCGGCGTTAATATGTTCTGTGCAAGCTGCTTGCTCGTAACTCCGTAATCCTTTTTGTCGTCATTGTCTGTATACAAAACCAGTGTTCCCGAAGCTGACGGATCGCTGAAGGAATTATTGTGTATGCTTACAAAGAAAGTCGCACCAGCATTGTTTGCAATCTCCGCTCTTGCGAGCAAATCCTCCATCTCTGCGGAACCGAGCATCACATCCGAGGAGCGTGTCATGACCACCTGCACTCCGTTTTGAGTGAGATAATCTCTTACCTTAAGTGCGATGTTTAGATTCGCGATTTTCTCATATATCTCGGCTTCGCCGTCTTCGTTATAGCCTATTGCTCCGACATCCTTGCCGCCGTGTCCCGCATCTATCACTATTATAGGCTTGTCAACATTCAAGGTACCGCCGTTTGTATTCGGTGGTATCGGCGTTTCGACATTGTTTTTCTCTTCACCGACTACCTTAATCGTCATATAGCCATTGTAATATTTGCAGCTGTATTCGGCATTTCCCGGTGACTCTATAACTACTCTGGCATAATCGGGATGGTCTGCCCAGCGAACCTCGGTAATGTTCTTATCTCCGATTTTAGCACGCGAATCTCCTCCCGATATATATGAGTTTTCAAAATCAAGTATATATCTTTGCGGTGACGATGCCTTTGTGATTTTGGGCTTTGAGAAGCTATCCGATTTTATAGTGACGGTTCTCGCTTCGCTGCTTCCCGTCACCTTGACTGAGGTAATACAAGCTTTTTTTACCTCGGGCTCTGGCTCCGTGATTTTCGGCGAAGTGATATATACACTTTTTATTGAATCATTCCACTCTACGCCGTAACCAAGCTTTTCCGAAATAAATCTGACGGGTATCAGAGTTCTGTCGTTTACTATCACAGGAGGCGAATCAAGTGTTACCGCAGTATTATTTATATAAGCGGTGTAATCATTGATTTTCAGCGTGATGGTTTTGTCCGATGCCGTTACCACCACCTGTTGAGTGGATTCAACCCAGCTTACCTTGGCATTGAGCTTCTCGAATATGCACCTTGCAGGCACCATGGTTCTGTCATTTATAAGAACAGGCGGTACATCCGGTGAGAGTCTTTCCCCGTCCACATAAACGGTTATACCGCTATCGGCATATGCCGTCACAAATAAGAACTCAAACACTAAAACAAATATAAATAATATAT
>CAYRGA010000038.1:0-14984 GCA_964423705.1 uncultured Oscillospiraceae bacterium | reverse complement strand
GGGTTTACTCGTAATAAAATATGCCGAAATGTAACATATCTATTGTAAACCTACAAAAATTTTATATAGTGTTTTTTCACAAACTATATTGATTATAAATATAAAATAGCTGATTATGATGGAAATGTCATTAAAGAGTATGATGGCAGATATAAAGCGACAAAAATGTATGATAATAGGTTCATGCTTTGTGGTGATAGTTTATATTTGGTTACAGAAAATGGAGACACAATACAACAGTACGATGGAGATATTTATAGAAACAGTGTTCGCTATGCAGGAAACGGTGTTTATGCAATTAGCTATAAAGAGTATTGCTGCAACGATTATATTCGCTTTATTGATGCTGAAACTGGGGAATTTATAGGTGGCAAATATAGGGACTTAGGCAGCTCTGACTTTAACGAAGGGTATGTAACCGTTGAGGATTTGGAAGGCAACAAATATGTTATGGATAAAGACGGTAATAAATATTGTGAAGAATTTTCTCCGACAGGTGTATCCGATGGAATGTTAATTGTTCATAATCATGCTGATGAACAGCTGCTACCAGGAATTAAAATATAAGCCGACAAAGCTTTTGATTCATAATAATAGCGTTAAATTAAGCAGCAAGCTGCAAAAAAATGATAATAGAACGTTTTACCCGTTTAGAGATTGTCTTGAAAATTTAGGAGCAACAGTTAGCTGGGATGACGTAAAAAAGCGCTCCGTAGGTGAGTACAATGGTACAACTGTAGAGTTTTCGATTGGAGAGAAAAGATATAACATTAACGGAGCGGAATATCAAATGGACACTGCCGCGTATATGGATAATATCAGCGAAAAAACGTATATTCCCATACGATATGCGGCAGAAGCCTTAGAATTTATTGTTGATAGGGCAGAAACAGATGCAGCGTATACGGTTTCTATATATAGATAGAAAACCTTTTAGGCACAATGGATTAATTCATTTATGGCTACAAGATAGGTGCATATTTTTCGTCATTCGGCTAAACTCTCAAAAAGGTGTTAATGAATCAAAGGCGTTATGAATGCGTTCACAAGTGAATGGCCGACGCGATGTATCTTTTTACCCATCATTGACAACTGTTTCAATATTTCAGATAATTCAAATGTTTTATTGACTTTACGTTGTCGGAATGATATAATAATATCATATTAAAAGTCAGGAGGGGCGCTATTACGCATGAAAAATCCTAAGCTGTACAGAAACAGAATTATATTTTTAGCTGATTTGGTGTCTGTCGTTTTATCATACATGTTTTGCGTATTTTATATTTTCGGGTTTAATGATGCGCAGACGCATATATTAAATTCACTGATAATCTCCGGAATATCCGCTTTTGTATTTTGCACTGTTGCTCATGCAAGCGGGATTTACAACATACTATGGTCATATGCCGGAACGAAGGATTATATAAAGCTGTCGGGCGGATGCTTATTTTCCTCGGCAGTGTTGCTGATTGTTTATTCGATATTGGAATTTTCGTTTTTTAAGAACTGTCATTTAATTAAGATTTGTTTTTTGGCAAATTTTATAATTACGATATGCTTCGTTTTTGTTAGAATGCTGATACGTATACTATATAAGCTTCCCGAACCGAACGCAGCCTCTCAAACCTCTGATTCCAAGGCTAAAAAGGTGCTTATAGTCGGAGCGGGTGCCGTCGCTACAATTTTAATAAAGGATTTAACAAACAATATTAATCTCAATTTAAATATAATAGGACTTATTGATGACGACCCAATAAAAATGAATACCAGTATAAACGGTTATCGTGTAATAGGTCAGAGAAATGACATTCCGAGACTCTGCGAAAAATATCACATAGATCAAATTTTGCTTGCTATACCATCTGCAAGTGCTACGGACAGAAAAGAAATAATTGAAATATGCAATCAAACAAAATCCGTAGTAAGAACGGTACCCAGTATAGACCAGATAATCTCAGATCCGCTCACACCTATGACGGTACGTAATATTCAAATAGAAGACCTTCTTGACCGTACACCGATTATTTTGAATAATTCCGAAATCACGGAATACATATGCGATAAAACGGTAATGGTTACAGGCGGCGGTGGTTCCATAGGATCGGAGCTTTGCCGCCAGATTATGAAATATAAGCCCAAAAAGCTCATAATCATAGATATATACGAAAATAATGCCTATGATTTGCAAATGGAATTAAACAGCATGTACCCGGATAATAAGCCACTGGTGCTTATAGCATCCGTTAGGGATAAATGCCGTATGGAGGATATTTTCAAAAAATACAAACCATACATAGTATTTCATGCGGCGGCTCACAAGCATGTACCGCTGATGGAGGTAAGCCCTTGTGAAGCTATAAAAAATAATGTTTTCGGTACATATAATGTAGCTATGATGGCGGACAAATACAATGTTAAACGCTTTGTAATGATTTCTACGGATAAGGCGGTGAATCCCACAAACATAATGGGTGCTACCAAGCGTATTTGTGAAATGATAGTTCAGAGTATGCAGAAAATAAGCAATACGGAGTTTGTAGCCGTGAGATTCGGAAATGTTCTCGGCTCAAACGGAAGCGTTATACCGTTGTTTAAAAGACAGATAGAAAAGGGTGGTCCGGTTACTGTTACTCATAAGGATATTACCAGATTTTTTATGACAATTCCCGAAGCGGCTCAGCTTGTATTGCAGGCGGCAAGCTATGCTGAAGGCGGTGAAATATTTGTCCTTGATATGGGAAAACCGGTAAAGATATATGACCTTGCCAAAAATATTATACGACTTTCGGGCTATGAGCCGAATGTGGATATTAAAATAGAGGTAACAGGTCTAAGACCCGGTGAGAAGCTTTATGAAGAGCTTCTCATGAATGAAGAAGGACTTAAGAAAACACGTCATGACAAGATTTTCATAGGAAGTCCGCTTGATATTCAGATGGAGGATTTAAAACCGGAGCTTGATATGCTGGAAATCGCTTCGCATCACAATGATATAGAAACCATTAAGGATGTTATACAGAAGGTGGTTCCCACTTATATAAGAAATCCGGAGCAGGTAAATCATACTGCTGATTCAAAGAAGGAAAACATCGTCGCACTATAAATTAAAAATGCTCTTGTTGGAAAAACAAGGGCATTTTTAAACAAAAAATATATACTTCGGAGTGTAAAATGGAAAAAAATAATTTTAAAAATGCAGCAAGATTTGACACCATCAAAAAGATAATACATAATTCTGCCGAAAAATACTCG
Organism: uncultured Oscillospiraceae bacterium; assembly: GCA_964423705.1. Classification (GTDB taxonomy): domain Bacteria; phylum Bacillota; class Clostridia; order UMGS1810; family UMGS1810; genus CAKSIN01. The sequence goes on along the minus strand of CAYRGA010000038.1, from coordinate 11,732 downwards.
GAGCAGACAGCTTTTGTGATAAAGCATAAAAACGGAAAAGAAATTTCATACGAAAACAAATCATATCGTGAACTTTTAACAGATATTAACTGCTTTGGTACAGCCCTTTACAGCTTGGGTCTTGCACAAAAGCGTGTGGCTGTGATGGGCAGAAACCGCTATGAATGGGCAGTGGCGCATTTGGCGAATCTTTTCGGCGGGATTATATCGGTTCCGCTGGATAAAGAGCTAAAAATAAACGAGCTTGAGGATTCGCTTGTGCGCAGTAATGCAGCAGCCGTTGTTTATGATGAAAAGTATAAATCCATGCTTGATAGCATACGAACAGACGGTAAAACAAGACTTGAAAATTATATCTGTATGGGTGCTTCGGGTGATGAGCTTACGTTTTCAGGGTTAATTAAAATGGGAAAAGAACTTATTGAAAAGGGAGAATCGGAGTTTATAGAATATGCTCCGAATCCGGATGCTTTTTCCATATTGCTGTTTACGTCGGGAACTACCGACAAATCAAAGGCAGTGATGCTTTGCCAGCGCGGTATCGCGGACAATGTATGTGACATGCAGCTTGTGGAGGATATTCGAAGTACAGATGTAAATATGGCATTTTTACCGTTTCATCACATTTTCGGTTCTACCGGACTTATAGTTATGCTTGCCTGCGGTGTGAAAACGGTATTTACAGACGGTTTACGATATGTAAAGCAGAATCTTGCCGAGTACGGAGTAACTCTCTTTGTGGCAGTACCGATTATTCTGGACAGTATGTATAAGAGTATTTTGAGCGGCATTAAAAAACAGGGCAAGGATAAGCTTATAAAACGCATGGACAACGTCGCTAAAGTCTTGCTTAAGCTTGGTATAGACATTCGCCGTACCATTTACAAGCCTGTGTTAAAACAGCTGGGCGGAAGTCTCAGATTTATCATTTCGGGCGGCGCAGCACTTGACCCGGCTGTTGCGGATGGATTCTCAAAAATGGGTATACATATCGTACAGGGATATGGATTGACTGAAACATCACCGGTAATATCTGCCGAAAATGAGCGTTTCACTAAAAGGGGGTCGGTCGGAATACCCATGAGAAGTGTCCAAGTGTCTATATTTGACAAGGGCGCTGACGGAGCAGGCGAGATATGCGTTAAAGGTTCAAGTGTCATGCTGGGCTATTACAACAATGATGAAGCCACAAAAGCTGTTTTGAAGGACGGTTGGTTTCATACCGGTGATTTGGGCTATGTAGACGATGAAGGCTTTTTGTTTATTACGGGCAGACAAAAGGATGTTATCGTACTTCAAAACGGAAAAAAAGCGTTTCCTGAGGAGCTGGAGGCACTTATAAACAGGACGGAGGGCGTTAAGGAGAGCTTCGTTTACGGCGTACCGGTCAATGCGCCCAATTCCGAAAAAATAGTATGTAAAGTCGTGTATGATAAGTCATTTTTTGACGGCGATGAGGACAAAATATATGATGAGCTATGGCAAAAAGTCAAGCTTATTAATCAAACTTTGCCTATGTACAAGTATATTAAAGGCATGTCAATTACCGAAGAGGCGCTTATTAAAACCGGTACTCACAAAATTAAAAGAAAAGAAGAACTAAAAAAAGTGATAAAGGAATGATAATATGAATAACTATCCTACTCCGCACATAAATGCATCACCGGAGGATTTCGCCAAAACGGTTATTATGCCGGGTGACCCTCTCAGAGCAAAAATGACCGCAGAAAAGTATTTGTCAAATCCGGTGATCATAAACAAGGTACGAGGTGTGCCTGCGTACACCGGTACTTATAACGGTAAAGAGGTAACCGTTATGGCAAGCGGTATGGGAATGCCATCTATGGGAATATATAGCCGAGAATTATATGAAATATTTGGTGTGGAAACGATTATACGCACCGGGTCGGCAGGAGGTATGCAGCCACAGGTCGCTGTACGTGACATAATTCTAGCGATGACAGCATCGACCGATTCAAACTATGCGGCTCAGTATAATCTGCCGGGCACTTTCAGTCCGTGTGCCGATTATGAGTTGCTTTCATGTGCGCATAATGCTGCCGTGGATATGAATATTTCATGTCACGTTGGTGGAATACTCACAAGTGACCATTTCTACAATGATGATTCATCTGCGCTTGAACGCTGGGCGAAAATGGGTATTCTGTGTACAGAGATGGAAACAGCCGTCCTCTACATGAATGCTGCACGTGCGGGAAAAAGGGCTTTGTCGATACTGACAGTGTCTGACCATATTTTCACCGGTGAAGCCACTACAGCATCGGAAAGGCAAAATACATTTACTCAGATGATGGAACTTGCACTTAATATATCGTGCAGATAAATTGGTTTACATAATAAAATTCACAGACACTTTTAGAAGTGAATTTTATTATGTAATTTTTTTATGTCAAGAAAAAAATTTTATAAAATTGAAAAAGTTTTTTGTGAAATATTTTTTCTTGACAAGGAATTTACAAAAAAATATTTTTAAAAAACAACATCATCAAAATATGCGTAAAATGGGGGTTTAATCCACATATCCACAAACTTATCCACAATTAATGTGAAAAAGTTGTTTAAAAAATTTCGTATAAAAAGTGATTTTGTGTCAAAATTTTTAATTTTTAATCAGGGTTACATAATCCTGTTTTTAACATTTTTGTAACATCTTTCGGCTTAAAATTTTGTGATGAATTTTATATTTTACAATAAATCAAACATTTGCAAAAAGTCCCTGAAACCCAGTAAAATACTGCATCTTATGAGATTATGCCACATATTGGCGCAATTCTGTGCCGAAAAAAAGACATTTTTTCAGATAATTAAAAAAATGTGAAAAAAATAAAAAATTTTTAAAAAAGACTTGACAAATCAACAAAACAGATGTATAATTCGCTTAAAGTCAAAGAAAGTCAAAGTCAAAATGATTGTTTCGCTGCTTTTGCAAGGTGTTTGCGGATAATTATATGCGATTTCTCGTTTTGCGGCTTTAAATATATGCATAAGGAAGTGATACCGATGAAGATAAGTGACAGCATCGAAAGCTTTATACACGAACTTTTGAACAGTGAAAACAGCATAGAGCTTAAAAGAAATGAATTGGCATCGTATTTCAATTGTGTTCCATCACAAATCAATTATGTAATACAGACCCGTTTCACTACCGAAAGAGGCTATATAGTTGAAAGCCGACGGGGCGGAGGCGGTCATATCCGAATTACACGTGTACATTTGGATCAAAACGGGTTAATTACACATGTACTGAATAGTATAGGTGATAATGTGGATATAATGACAGTGGAGGCAATACTTAACAATCTGTTTATAAACAAAATTATAAACGGTGATGAAGCTAAGCTTATAATAACGGCATGTTCAAACAATGCCCTCTCCTCTGTACCGGACAGCGTTTCAAAAAATAAGGTTCGGGCAGATATATTTAAAAACTTGTTGTTATTGTTTGTTTGATTTTAAGGAGGTAATTTTTATGTTATGTACAAACTGTGGAAATAAAGAAGCTGTTTTTCATTACAAGCAAATCATAAACGGAGTGCGCTCAGAGCAGCACCTGTGCAGCGAATGTGCAAGGGAGCTCGGATATTCAAATCAAATAGAAAGTACATTTGATTTCAGCGATATGCTGAACAATTTCATATCCATTCCGTCCTTCCTCAAACCCACCTCAACCGTACGCTCGTGTAAAAATTGCGGCACAAGCTTTGAGGAATTTAAAAAGACGGGACTTCTTGGCTGTGAAAAATGCTTCGATGAATTTAAAAACATTATAGAAGCGACACTTGCTCAGATTCAGCCGTCGACTTCACACAAGGGTAAGCTTTCCGGCGCGAGCGGCAAGAAGATACAGATGAAAAATGAGCTTAACGACTTAAAAGAACAGCTTAAGCGCGCTGTAATCGATGAAAAATATGAGGATGCCGCCGTTCTTCGTGATAAAATAAAGGCTCTGGAGGAAAAGGAGGATAAAAACAATGGCTGAGTGGTATAATGACGAGGGTTTTCAAAGTGATATAGTTCTGAGTACCAGGATACGGCTGGCGCGAAATTTGAAGGATATTCCCTTCCCGAGCAAAATGAACGCTGATGATGCAAATAAGGTCATAGAGCTTACTGAAAATGCCTTGAAGGACTCCGATATAAAATTCGCGAAAACCGAATTAAATTCGTTAAATCCTACAGAAAGGGAAGTATTGGTTGAAAAGCATTATATAAGCCCGAATATAACCAAACAAAAAAAGCCGTGTGCTGTATTTACAAGTGAGGATAAAAACATAAGTATTATGGTAAACGAAGAAGACCATTTGCGTATTCAGGCAATATTTGCCGGACTTGAATGTCAGAAGGCATATGACCTTATAAGCAAGACCGATGCATATTTGGCTGATAAGCTTTCATATGCTGTACATCCGAAATACGGCTACCTTACCAGTTGCCTCACAAATGCGGGAACAGGCATGAGGGTATCTGTTATGCTGCACCTCCCGGCGATATGCCGCTGTTCGGTGGCAGAGGGAATGTTCGCCGCACTCGGAAAGCTGGGAATAACCGTGCGCGGAATGTATGGAGAAGGCAGCAAGGCATCCGGATATCTGTTCCAGATATCAAATCAAATGACACTCGGCGTGGATGAAACCGAGATTCTTGCAAAGCTGTACGATGCTGTAAATCAAGTGATTTCCAAGGAAAAGGAGCTTCGCGCATCTATGCTTAAACAGCAAGGACCCGTGCTTGAGGACAAAATAATGCGCTCCATGGGTATACTTAAAAGTGCCAGAGTGCTGTCGAGCGGGGAAATGCTGAGTTTACTTTCATACGTGCGCTTCGGAATTTCACAGGGACTTATAGCTGACACCGATGCCAAAACTCTGAATACACTTATGACAATAACCTCTCCGGCGCACCTTTCAAAGGGCAGTACAACTGTCATGGAGCGCGATGTGGAGAGAGCCTCGATAGTGAGAAGAACATTAAATGAGAAATAGGAGGAATGACTTATGGATTCCAGATTTACCGAAAAATCAAGAGCTGTACTGAGATTCGCACATGATATTGCCGGTGAAATGGGTTATAATTATGTCGGCACTGAGCATATACTTGCCGGTATCCTTAAAGAAGGTACTTCGGCGGCGGCAGAAGCTCTGGAGGCTCAGGAAATTGACTTGGACGGTGTCACGGAGAAAATATCCGAGTATACATCACCGTCGGGAAATTCGTATATAAATACGTCGCTGCCTCTCACGCCACGGAGCAAGGCAATACTTGAAATAAGCTTTAATGAAGCGAAGAAAACAGGTTCGATGTACATTGAGCCCGAGCATATATTGATGGCTATTATGCGAGAAGGACAGAGCGTGGCAGTTAAAATCCTTGCCGATTATGAAGTGGATTTTAATGAAATTGCACAGGCAATGTATGGCACAGGCAGATCGCAAGGAGGAAAAAACGCCCAAAATCAAAAGGCATCCACGACAAGCATTAAAAATCTGGAACAGTTCGGAACGGATTTGACACGGCTTGCGGAGGAAGGAAAGTTTGATCCGATTATCGGTCGTGATAAGGAAATAGAGCGTGTAATACAGATACTGTCCAGACGTACGAAAAATAACCCTTGCCTTATAGGTGAACCGGGAGTGGGAAAGACCGCCGTAGCCGAAGGACTGGCTTCAAAAATCGTCGACGGTACAATTCCCGAAACTTTGAAAAATAAGAGGATTTTTTCGCTTGACCTTTCGTCGATGGTAGCAGGTACAAAATACCGTGGCGAGTTTGAGGAAAGAATCAAAAAAGCCCTTGATGAGGTTAAAAAGAATAAAAACATTATTTTGTTTATCGATGAGGTGCACACCCTCATAGGTGCGGGTGCCGCCGAGGGCGCGATGGATGCGGCGAATATATTAAAGCCGCTTCTTGCCAGGGGTGAGCTCCAGCTGATAGGTGCTACTACCCTGGACGAATACCGCAAAAATATTGAAAAGGATGCGGCTCTTGAAAGACGTTTCCAGCCGATAATCGTAGGTGAACCGACTGTTGACGAAACTGTCGAAATCCTAAAGGGTATACGTGAAAAATATGAAACGCATCACAAGGTAACCATTACAGACAGTGCCCTGGAAAGTGCCGCCAAGCTTTCCGCACGGTATATAACCGATAGATTCTTGCCCGATAAGGCGATAGACCTTATTGATGAGGCGGCGTCTAAAATAAGAATGAAGGCATTTACCGCTCCTCCGGATATTAAAGAAATGGAGGAAAAGCTGTCGGCAGTAGGCAGTGAAAAGCGCAAGGCGATTGAAAACCAGGAATTTGAAAAAGCGGCATCACTGCGTGATGAAGAAGAGAAAATGCGCTCTGAGCTTGCCGATAAAAAGTCCGGCTGGGAAAAGAGCAATTCCAAGGATGAGTTGTTTGTCACCGAAAATGAAATCTGCGATGTCATAACCGACTGGACGGGAATCCCCGTTAAAAAGCTTGCCGGCGAGGAGCAGGAGCGCCTGAAAAATATGGAACAGATACTTCATAAGCGTGTTGTGGGACAGGACGAAGCGGTCGTAGCTGTGGCGAAGGCTATCCGCCGCGGAAGAACCGGCTTAAAAGACCCGAAACGACCGACAGGCTCTTTTATATTTTTGGGTCCTACCGGTGTTGGTAAAACGGAGCTTTGCAAGGCACTGGCAGAGGCGATATTCGGGGATGAAAATGCCGTTATACGAATCGATATGAGTGAATATATGGATAAACACAATGTGTCCCGACTTGTGGGCTCTCCTCCGGGATTCGTCGGATATGAAGAAGGCGGACAGCTTACTGAAAAGGTAAGAAGGAAGCCGTATTCCGTAGTGCTCTTCGATGAGATAGAGAAGGCACATCCCGATGTGTTCAATATTCTGCTGCAGATACTGGAGGACGGCATACTTACCGATTCTCAGGGCAGACGAGTGGACTTTAAAAACACCGTTATAATTATGACTTCCAACGTCGGTGCACGCCTTATAACCGAAAAAGCGAAACCGACACTCGGCTTCGGCACTGCGGATGAAGGCGGCGACAAAGATTATGAATTTGTAAAAAGTCAGGTGCTTGGTGAGCTTAAAAACGTGTTCAGACCCGAGCTTATCAACCGTATCGATGAGATAATAGTTTTCCATAAGCTCACACCGATAGATATAGAGAAGATAACCGGTATTATGCTTTCAAGCTTAAAGGGAAGAATGGAAACCCTCGGATACAGATTGACGTTTACACAGGCACTCATAAGTCACCTTGCCGAAACGGGATACGATGATGCTTACGGTGCAAGACCGCTCAGACGTGCGATACAGTCTGAGGTGGAGGATTTCCTAGCCGACAGTATTCTGGCACAGGAGCTTAAAGAGAATACGGGAGCAGAGGTTGACTTTGCGGACGGTAAAGTTGTTATTAATAAGAAGGAAACGGAACCTGCGGATGTCAAATAGCTTTTAATCCGCTGATATGAAAATCGGAGCAGTTCATCTCGAACTGCTCCGATTTGGCTTTATTCGCCTTGGTCACTATCGGCTTCATCTGTTTTAAATTCACTTGAACCGCCGTCCGAGCCACTGCCCGAAGATGTACCGCTTTGTTCATATTTCATTTCCCATAACAAAAAATTGCAGTACTTACTTAATTCATACATTACCTCATACACATACAACATGATTGTACTTGTAACCGGCGGATTTTCCACTACATTTAAAATCAGTGCTTCGGTAATCGCATAATCAAAGTCGCTCTGTGTAGTGAGGTCTTTTCTGCTTATGTCAAGGGTTATTTCCTTTTGAAGCTCCTCGGTTATGGAATTGTACCATCTGCTTATTCTGCTTTCGTCAAGCTTCATAACATAGGCATAGTTAAATACATTTTCAAGCGTGCCGTTGTTGAGCTCTGTCAAGACATCATCAAAATCCTTTGGTGAATCCACAGCATATGAGCTTGACAAAGCGAGAGGCCGTAGGTTTTTCGTATTAAATGTCATAAGCTTTACGGCACTGTAGTTATAAGCATTTTCAATTTCAAAAGCTAACTTGTTATCAGCCGCATCGCTAACCTTCGCCGATAGTATTTTTTCGGCACTGTCTTCGTTATAGCATACAGCGAAAACAACCGCATTGTACGGAAGGTTTTCGGTAGACACCGTTATCTTTGTCGATGTGCTGTCAATGGCGGTTTCGGTATAATAGCCTATCTGCGGCAAACCGTCTTGACTTTCCGTCAGAGCTTTTTTCAGCTCATCGTTACCGAATTCGGATATATCCGCCTTTATGAACCATTCAAGGTCATCATCTAAATATCAGCTCTTTTGAGGTTTTTGCAGCCTGAAAATGCATAAGAATTTACATTTGATACACTTTGCGGTATGGTTACACTTGTAATGCTTGAGCAGTTTTTAAATGCGCAGTATTTTATCTCTGTGACATCGCTTGGGATAGCCAGCTTCGTCACAAGCTTGTTGTTCAAATACAAGTTCCGGTCCGAATCACTGAATATAAAGCAGGAATTTGGTCCGGCAGTGCACCAGCTTGTCAAATCTGCGATATTAATTTTTAAATTTTCGCAGCTGAGAAATACTTGATTATTAATTGTTACACTGCTTGGAATCGATACAATTCCGAGTTTTTTTACATCTTTCAAACGGAATGGGGCATAACTGTGTGACACTGTCAGGTATGATATAATCGACTATGTCGCTGTCTGTCGGAAATTTTATGAGTGTGGTTTTGTCTTTGTTAAAGAGCACACCGTCCTTACTGCTGAAAGCCGTGTTTTCTTCGGTTACATCTATTCTTTTAAGTGCTGTGCACCCGTCAAATGCGGTTTCCGCTATGGTTAATACGCTGTCGGGGAGCGAGTATTCTGTAATGTCACCTTTGATAGGATATGCTATTAATTCTGTTTGGTCTTTGTTGTACAGTATGCCGTCGGCACTGCTGTAGTACGGATTTTTGGCATCAATCTCAAAATTTTTAATGCCATAGCAATACTGAAACGCACTTTCGCCTATAGTTTCCACCGGTGATTACTGCGCAATTATCTTCTATGATAATAGGTATAGATGCTGTCCGCGGTGTTGGCAAGTGCAGAATTCGCACCTAAAACCACGGCTAAAATAACCGGCAGAGAAAATATGTATTTCTTCATAAAAGTTACTCTCCAATGAGTATAATAAATTCTTAAATTGACCCCGCCGCTATGCGGTGGATTACATCTGAAACAATATTATAATCCTCATTTTAAAAGCTGTAAATAATTCTCAACAAAAAACACAAACCACGCAATATATGAATCGCCCCGAAAAGTCGAACTTTTCGGGGCGCATAAGTGCATGATTTGTGCTTAAATTTAATTAATATCCTATAGAACGCAGATAGTCTATGCTGATTTTGGCATCCTCCAGGCTTGAACGCTGCGGGTGCATGTCCTGTTCGACTACCAGATAATCTATCGCTGTGTCCTCAGCGGCTTTTAAGATAGCCTTCATGTCCTGACGACCGTGTCCCACCGGGCGGAATTCAAAGCCTGTTTCGTCTTTTTTATCCTTTGAGGAATCATCGCCTATAAGGTCATATACGGGACCCGATGCCAGATTCTTACATTCAAAGTCCTTTAAATGAAGAATTTTCATGATGTTTCCGTATTTCTTTACGTATTCGACGGGATTCTGACCGGCATAGTGTACCCAGCAAACGTCTATTTCCGGTATGAGAAGGTCGCTCGGAACATCTGCGTAAAGAGCATCCAGTATAAACTTGCCGTCACGTTTTGAACTGAATTCAAAATCATGGTTGTGGTACATAAGTTGCATGTCGGAATCCTTCAGGATTTTTCCGGCTTTTTTGATATTATCTACGACATTGTCATATTCATTTTTAAGCAGGTCGGCATTCATCCATGGAATTGTGTAGTACTTAGCACCGAGCTTTTTAACGTAGCTTATGGTTTCGTCTGGCTTTTCGAGGATATCGGCGTAGCCCTGATGAACCGATATGATTTCCAGATTGTACTTTTCGCAGATTGCCTTTAATTCATCGGCACTGTGGTCGAAGTATCCGGCAAATTCAACGCAGTCATAACCCATTTCAGACACTTTCTTTAATGTCGCATCCACGTCCTTTTCCATTTCATCGCGGATAGTGTATAACTGTAATCCTAATTTAAATCTTCCCATTTGTATTATCTCCTTTTATTAATCGATTGAAGGAATTTCAACTTTAATCTCGTGACCTACCTGTGCGGATTTGACTATGTGGTCGATGATAGCCTGGTTGTAGAGAATCTCGCTTGACGGTATCGGAGCTTTTCCGTTGGAGTGGATAGCATCGAGGAAGGAGCGAATCTTAACCTCAAAGCAGTCTACATTTTCAGCGGAACGCGGAATGATAGTTTCCACGTCCTTGCCGGCTACATTGTGATAGAGCTTTAACTCGCCGCCGATAGTACCGTTCCAGCACTCTGTGGAGGGTATTCTGAGTCCGCCTTCTGTACCGAGAATGATGGTATCTCCGGGAGTGTCCATGTGCATTGCCCATGAAATTCTGAAGTCAAGGATGATATCGCCTTCAAGTCTTACGAATGCTGCTGCAAAGTCGTCAACACCGAAAACCTTGGCATAATCCTGATGCTGAGATTTCACATAACCGGAATAATTCGGGTTTGTGCCCATAAAGTCGGATGTATAGCCCGTAACGGTGAGCGGCTTCGGATATCCGAGAGCGTTGAGCACCATGTCGAGTGAATAGCAGCCTATGTCACCCATAGCACCGATTACACCGGTGTTTTTATCGATAAAGGTGGTGCCGAAGGGGAACGGTATACCGCTTCTTCTTCCTCCGCCTGTCTGTATGTAGTAAATCTTTCCGAGTACGCCGGACTGTACCACACTTTTAACCAGCTGCATATCGGGGTCGAAACGCGGTTGAAAACCGATTGAGAGAATCTTGCCGCTCTTTTTCTCTGCCTTCATGATTTCTACTGCTTCTTCTGTCGTAACGCACATCGGCTTTTCGAGGATTACGTGTACGCCGGCGTTGAGTGCATTTATGGCACATTCGGCATGTGTTTTATTATATGTACAGATGCTTACCGCATCGATATCTTCTTTTTCGTACATTTCAAGGTCTGAGGTGTAGCATTTTGCATTTTCCACACCGAATTCCTTGAAGAATTTCTCGGCTTTGCCTTCTATTAAATCGGCACCGCCGACTATTTCAACGTCGTCCATTTTCAGATACTGCTTTATGTGCGCCCCCGCAATCCAGCCCGTACCCACGATAGCTACTCTGATTTTCTTGCTTCTGTCGACTGCTTTAACGTCAGCCTTCACATCTTTAAATTGGTCAAGATTCGCTTTTGACATAAATAATATTCTCCCTTCATATATGTAAACGTTTACATTTACCTGTTAAGGTGATTTTATCACAATAATATTGCTATGTCAATACACAATTTAAATTTTTTTGCTTTTAAGAAAAAATTGGAATTTCATTCGCATTATTTAAAAATTTTTTACACTCAAAAAAGCATCAGTTTTGATAAAAAAGCACTGAAAAAATGCAATTCGTTACGTTATAGACGCAATTCGTGATGTTTCTATTGACAATTTCAAAAAAGTAATATAATATTTAAAAATAAATTTTATATTATCGGGATTGGTAAAATAATAATATAACCGAAATACGAAGGTGTGATAATCATAT
>CAYRGA010000037.1:0-15016 GCA_964423705.1 uncultured Oscillospiraceae bacterium | reverse complement strand
CTGGTAGAAAATTCCCAAGTCTTCTCTGCCGAAGCATCCAATGCTCCACATCCAGTAACCGTTATTTTTCGGTGCAGCCTGTACAATCTTCTCCTCCAGCACATCGGGAGTGAGCGGATTAGGCCAAAAGCCCGGAACATAGATTGACGGATAGCCGCTGTTTTTTAGCTGGTTTATTCTGCCGTCAAGTCCGCTTATAGCACCGCTGTACTCTGTTTCTGAGAAAATGAGAGACGGCTTATCCGGTGTACCGAAACCTCTGGAAAGTCCCGGAAGGGATTCCATATCAAGCAAATTACCTATGATAAAGTCGGGATTAATCGCATGAACTCTCTGTTCTATCTGCCTCAATATCTTGGAAACCTCTATTTCCTGCCACCTTGCATATTCAAGGCTCAAGCCGCTTGCCGCAAGTGTAGCGGAGCGTGTTTCATCAGATATTCCCAGCGGATTTTCCACTGTGGTATATTCAAGCAAAAATCTGCTCCAGCAGTCATCGCAGTAGCACGAGCCCGGAAGTCTGGTCTGGTCTGCCGCATACATCTCCATATCTGCTACGCAGCCTGTAAGACCCTGTCGAGCCGCCTCCTCCATACGGTCGCCAACAACAGCATTCCAATATCCCGCGGAAAGCGGACACGGAGTTCTGACCCATTTGTTTTCACCGCCGGTAGAGAACTTACCGAACTGAGTGTTTCCGTAGTATTCGTCTGCACCGTACGGAAGCGAAAGGAATACCTTAACGCCGAGTCTGTCCTGAAGCTCCTTACTTCTGGCTACAAACTTTTTAAAGCCATCCGGTGTAAGATTATCGCGGATAAACATATGAATTATAAAGGTATTCATACCGTAATCCTTAATTTTATCAACTGCTTCGGTATTATCCAAATCCGACACGAAGCCGTACATTCCTCTTAAAAAGTCCTCTTGTATCCAATCGTATGACGGATGAAGCTCATCTGCCAGATATATAGGTTCTATTTCGGGAACCTTCTTCACAAGTCCTATGCATTTATTCATAAACTGAATATATGTCATAGCCTGTGATGCCGAAAGAGTGGTGTTTTTCGCGATTTTATTGTTACCGCCCACAACCAGGCCGGCATTTGCAAGCTTGCTTACAGCACCTGCCGACCAGTCATCAAGCTCATACCAGTCACTGTAATCCTCAAGCTTTTTACTTCCGGTTTTCTTTATCATTCTACCGGTATTTTCCAGGATTTCACTGATTATGTAGAGCGCCTGCTCCTTTGTAATCGGGTCATCCGGATTAAACAGATTATCACCCGAGCCCTTTAAAATTCCAAGCTCTCTTAAAGTACCCACTGCCTCATAGCAGCTGTCACCCGGCAATACATCATCGAAATTCTCCTGGGGTTCTACCGTTTTAATCATATTTTTGACAGCAGCAACCGCAAAATCTCCTCTGGTGATTTGCGTATTTCCGTTAAAGTTGAACTTAAGATTTGTGTAATTGCTTCCGTTTTTATCAAACACAAGCTTTAACAAATGCTTGCCCGCGGGAAGATACAAGTTTCCGAGAGTTGCATCCGTCCATTTATTCCAATTTCCGGTAACCGGCATTTGAGTAACCTCGGTAAGTGCGGCACCGTCAAGTTCCAGGTGCATTGCACCGACAGGATTCCACTCATCTGTCCACGAGGTTGTGATGCTTATATCGTAATAGCCGTTTTTATCGATATCCACGGTATAGCAAATCCATTCACCGGCATTGACATTACTTACGGAATAGTTGCCGTCGTCATAGTCGTAGAGGTACACATCCTCCTCGGCACGTTGACTGACATTCATAATGCCCTTTTTATTTTTAACCTGATTATACGCCACACCTGCTCCGCCGTTATCGAATTGCCACAGCGGGATAACAGTTTCACCTATGCCTACGGATATGGGACTGTCACTATACGGTGTACCTATGTAGCTTTCATCGTACAACACGTTGTCAAGTGTACGTGCCTTCTCGACGGAGATTTCCTTATACATTGCGCCTTCTTCGTTTACAATAAGCTTCAATGTATGCCTGCCTTCGGAAAGTGTCACATCCATTGCCCTATTCAGCGAAAAGTCGCTCCACTTACTGCCCTTGGCAACCTTAGCGGTGTCGATTATCACCTTGCCGTCAAGCATCAGCGTATATGCGCCCTTTCCGACTTCGGTATTTGCCAGCACACCGATATTGTAATAATCCTCCTCGCTTACATCAAAGGTGTATTTAAGCCAATCATCCTCACTTGTGCCGCACACATAGAGGATGTCGCCCTCACCTTCGATGCTTACATTTTCTCCGCGATATGAGGATTTTCTGCCGGTACCTGATTTATGATAGCCAACTTCTTCGCCGCCCTTGTCGTAATCCATGCAGCGGATAGTAAGCTTATCCTTAATCGCATTATCCCTAAACGGTATTTTTTCCGAAACAGCATTTACCTTGACTTTGCAATGCGCCTCTCTGCCGCCCAAGGTAACCTTGACTGAAGCCATGCCGCATGCTTTTGCGGTTACTACGCCGTTTTCGTCCACGGAAGCGACACTGTCGTTATCGACTTCCCAAAAAGCACCTTCAGTATCTGCGATCGCAGGCTCGGTAACGATTCTTAACGCCTCTGTTTCACCGATTTCAAGCTGTGTATTATCTTTATTAAGCTTCACGGACATCAAACTTTCATCTGTCTGCTTATCCGAGGGTGTTATGATAAGAGTGTCCACCATTCCGTTCTTTTGGTCAACAACCATTTTTAAAATATGTATACCCTTTTTTAGATGAACTCCTTTTATACTTTGGCGCGTTATAGCAGTCAAATCGGTATTTTCCGATATTTTTATTGCCCCGGTGATATCCTTGCCGTCAATTTCAAAGTGAATTGTACCGGACGGCTCCACCAAATAACTCCATGTAGAGCCTATTTCAAAATCGTAATAGCCCGATTTTTCGACATTAACCGAGTAATTGAGCCATTCACCGGTGCTAAGACCTCCGACAACCGTTATACCCTGACCGAAATCATAGCAATCCACGTCACCCGGTCTGTAGTATGCCGTTGTGGCGGCATCTGTTTCCTTATATGTGATGCCCTCTTGTCCCTTGTCGAAATCACAAAGCTTTATAACAGTCCTAAAGTCACCTATGACGAAGGGCTCGCCGTGATACGGTTCACCCAGATATGAGTCTGAAATTTCCGCAAAGGCTGCGGTGGACGACAAAACTGCAACCGCCAGCACAGTACTCAGCACCCTCTTTAAGTGTACATTTGCTTTTGCCACGTATATACCTCCTTATTCATCAGCCCTTAACACTTCCTGCCGTTAATCCGCCGACAATTTTATCACTGAAAAGTATAAATACTATAATATTCGGAACTACGGATATTATAATCGCTGCAAACATTGCCGAATAATTTGTTGCAAAGGTGGTCATAAAGTAATTCAGCATGATGGACAGCGTCCTTGAACTGTTGCTGTTCGTATACAAAAGAGGAGTGAGGAAGTTATTCCATATACTCATAAACAGCAAAAGTGCCGTTACATAAATACCCGACTTTGCCATAGGAAGCATGATGGTGTGAAATGTCCTGCAAAATCCGGCTCCGTCGATATATGCGGCATCCTCTATTTCCTGAGGAATAGCTGCGAAATGACCTCTCAGCACGAAAAACGTCACAGCAACTCCACCAGCAAATACCAAAATCAAACCTATCTTAGTATTTAAAAGTCCGGTTTCTCTCAGCAAAGTATAGGTTGGAAATGCCGAGCACATCGACGGTACAAACATAGTCATGGAGATTACTGTCACAAGCAAGCCCTTGCCGATAAAATTCCTTCTCGCTACAACATAGCTTGCCATACTCACGGCATACACATTTAAGAATGTACCACCGAATGCCACAATAAGGCTGTTCAAAAGGAACTGAAACACAGGTGCTGTCTGAGCTACGTATTTATATGATTTAAAAGAAAATGTTTTCGGCAACGCAATCGGTTCCGAAAAAATCTCAAAATCTGTTTTAAATGAGGAAATAACAGCCCATATAATGGGTAAAACCGCAACAAGGACAACAACAATCATAATCAAAATGCAAAGCGGCTTTACAAAGAACTTTTTAAAATTTTCCATATGAACTCCCTCCTCATACATCATCTCTTACGAGAAGCTTATTGATAATCCCGACTGTCACTACTCCGATGACCGCCTGAATAAGACCTACGCTCATCGCACCGCCATAGTTACCCGAGAGTGCGGATTTATACGTCAAAACCGCAAGCGACATGGTGGAATTTCCGGGACCGCCCTTGGTAAGCATGTATATGAAATCAAACATATTGACCGCCGTTACAGCCGACAGAACCATATTGGTTCCTATAGTACCTTTAATCTGAGGCAGCACAATATAAAGGTCTGTCTGGAATCGGGTACATCCGTCAAGCATAGCGGATTCGCGCTGTGACTGAGGAACACCGATAATAGCCGAATAAAAGATTACACCGATATTTCCGCAGTAAAAAATCCATGATGCGGTAACTGCCCAGAAGGCGGTATTTTCGTATGCCAGCCAATTTGACCGAAGTGAGCCGAGACCGATTTTACCGAGAAGTGCATTGAGAAGACCCATATCGGGATTGTATATGTAATAAAACATGGTGGCAAGTGCCGCACTTTGAATTATATTCGGAATCATTATGAGTGTTCTGAAAACCTTCCAGCCTCTAAATTCCCTTGACATAAAAAAGCCTGCTATAAGACCGAGTGAGGTCTGAACAACCAGCTGTATAATTATCCACTTGAAGGTATTTATTATCGCAATTGAAAAATCGGGGTCTTCAAAAAATGTAAATCGAAAATTTTCCAAGCCGCAGAATACGGGAGTCGTGACACCGTCCCACTTACAGAATGCCGTTACAAGAGTAACGAGCATCGGAAATGCACTGAACGCTAAAATAAAAATCAAGCAAGGCAGCAGAAAAAGAAATATCCACAAGCTGTCTTTTCTTTTTCTGCTTTCCCCGCACAACGCGGGGAAAGCTAATATGTTTTTCTTTGCCATTTCAAACTATCCTTTCAAACAATTACTTTGAAGCCTTGGCAGCCGCAGCTTCCATGGATTTAATAACATCCTGCTCGGACATAGAGCCTGAAACAAAGCCCGGAATCGCTGTCTGCAATGCCTCTGTAACTGCCGGATACCAGGTATTGCCGATGAGGTTTGATTTTACTTCGGTATTGTTGTATATATTCCAAAGCTCAACCATATGAGGTTTATTTTTCATAAGCTTTTCGGAAATTTCAACCTTCGGAGAATCCGCAAATTCACCGACTGTATCCATATATTCAGCCTGTTTTTCGGGTGATGTCATGAATTTAACAAATGCAAGTGCCGCTTCGATTTTTTCCGGAGTTTTGGCACCGATTCCTATACCACGATTATTGTAGCTGAACACAAGACCCGGGAAGGTAGCTACGCCGACCTTATCTATAAAGCCCTTAGGTGCTTTGTTCGGGTCTGCGAAATCATTTGTCATCCATATACCGTTTGCAACCATTGCTGCGCGGCTGTTCATAAACTGGTTTGCGGCATTTTCGTATTTAGCTACGACAGCGCCTTCATCAGAGTATTTTTTATACATATCTTTAAGCTTTCCAAGTGCATAAACCATATCGGGATTATTGAATTTTGTAGGCTTTTCCGTCGCATTTACAAGCGCATAGCCTTCTTCGCCCGCTGATGCAAGAACGGCACTGAAGAATATATTACCTACCCAAGACGGTTCAAGAGCAAACGGTGTGATACCGGCTTTTTTAAGCTTTTCGCAGTTATCCCAAAATTCATCCCAGGTTTCGGCAGGCTTTATACCGGCTTTTTTATATAGGTCTTTATTATAGTAATAGCAGAGCATACCTCTGTCACGCGGAATAGCATAAACCTTGCCGTCGCGGCTGTTATACTCAAGTCCGCCCTCGCTTATGCTGCTTTTCCATTCAGGGTCGGCATCCAGATATTCATTCAATGCTACAACCTGACCGGCTTTTATTGATTTTTCAAAATAATCAGCCGTGGACGGGAAGATAACATCCGGAACATCACCAGAAGTAAGCATAACATTCATTTTTTCGGCAAAATTGGCATCACCGGGGATTTCCTCGACAACTGCCTTGTATTTGCCCTTATACTTTTCGTTGAATGCCTCTACATCAGCCGCAAAATACGGTGCGGACGGATGAGTTCCCACAAGACCTGACGGTACGCGGATAGTCACTTCTTTTCCGCTATCGCCGCCTTTTCCGATTCCGCATGAGGTGAGTCCGATTACGGATATCATCACGCCGGAAATTAACATTAATGCTTTCTTTCTCAGATTAATTCTTTTCATTTTTAAAAAACTCCTTTTTATATTTTTGCGGGGATATTCCCACATATTTTTTAAATGTATTTGTAAAATATGCCGCATCCTCTATGCCAACCTTTTCAGCGATTTCATAGACAAGCATATCAGTGCTCTGCAAGAGCTTCACAGCATTGTTGACACGCACACGGTTTATAAAGTCCGTAATGGTGCAGCCTTTTTCATCATTGAATTTACGACTCAGATAGGACGATGAAACGCCGATTTCACCGGCAATGCGACTAAGCGAAATAGGCTCGGCATATTTACTCTCGATTACAGCAACAGCTTTTTTTATTAAATTATTTGATGCTGTATTTTTATAAAACATAACACCGCTGTCGGTTATATTATTTACAGCATCATCTGTTTCCAGAAGCTTTTCGTGAAGCTTAAAAATATCATCACACTTATTGCTTATACCTATCTTACAGCTTGCCTTGCATGCATTTTCGATATCTGAAACTGTTTTCTCGCATTTGGCGGCAAGCTCGCCTGTATCGGCAGGAAGCAAGCACAGATAATCCTGCCGTGTAAGTGTGTTCACAACAACATTATCATTTTTAAAATTCAACTCGACGATTTCATTTACAGTATCCGAAAAATCAAATCGCTTATCCGATTCAAGTTTGATCAGCATGCATACATACTCATCCACATTCCAAATCAAAGTAAAATTCTCCTTATCCTCCTGTGAACCGCGCCTTAAAATAAACAAATTAATATATTCGTTTAGAGTTTTATTGCGATAGCCCAATTTTGAAATAACCTTCTTAATCACATCTTCAAGCTCATCCATATACTCATCCTTGAGCACATATGCAGCGATTTCGTAATTCATGCCGGATTTAACATATTCAAAATTAGGATATGATGTTAAAAATATAACCTTGGTTCCGATTTTATTTTCATAAATATACTTAGCAAGCTCTATCCCGTCGATTCCGGGCATGCATATATCCGTTATCAATATATCCACGGTATTCTCTTTCAAATACTTAAGCGCATCCACTCCGTTTGTCGCCATGTACACTATTTCGGCACCCAAAGCATGCCAATCAACAAAATCTCTTATACCCTCAAGCAAAAGCAATTCATCGTCAGCAATTATCACCTTATACATCAATCGAACCTTCTTTTACTTATTAGTTTTTGCAGCTATATTCTTAAGTGTTTTTATATATTCTGCGGGAGCCTCACCGGACATACAGCCCGAGCCCGCATAGCCGTCTTCACTCTCACTGTGCATAAATGAACTCATACACCATATCCAGTAGCCATCGGAATATTTACCTTTATGATTTGTTTTCATGATGTTTTCTATTACAGTTTCCTGTTCGGATGCCGAATATTTTTGCGGCCAGAACCCGGGAAGGAAAACGACCGGCTTTGCCAGCTTAGAATCATTATTTCCGTAAATATTACCCAAAATATTATAAACATAGCTGTTATTATTGTCATGCATAAAATATGTATATTCATCAAACACCAATGCCGGTGCCGTCGCTGTACCCAAGCCCTTTTCTATACCGCCGAGTTCTTGGAAATATATCAAATACCCAAGCATAAAGCTTTCCGGAAGAGAACTTCTGATACTGCCTAAAATTTCCTCAAGCTTATTGCTTTGATAATTTTTATATTCTTCATATATGTTAAAATTATTTAAAAACGCATTCCTTTCCTCTGCTGTTTTCATTCCGAAATCATTACTTGAGAAAGCATAATCACAAAAACTGCTCCAGCAATCGTCGCAGTGGCATTTTCTGTCAGCGGTAAAGTGAGTTTCATTCGCACCGTACATTTCCATGTCTACCATACAGCCGCTTACACCCATCTCGTAAGACCACTTTGCACGCTCTCCGTATACCTTATCCCAATACTTTTTTGACAGAGGGCAAGGCGCATTTATTTTCTTGCCGTTTTTATCAACAAATTCACCAAACTTAGTATTTCCGTATGCCTGGTCACCGCCGAAGGATATCACAGTGATAAGCTTCGCATCCCCTACTGCCTTTTTCCACTCGGATATTACATTTTTAAAGGCATCTTCAGCCGTGGTAGTAGCGTGATAAATAAACACTATAAAGGTATTTACACCTGCATCCTTCAATGCCTGTATTGTTTCAGTTTGAGCATACTGCTCCTGTGTGCAATATACACCCTTAAAACCGTCCTCGACGATGTACTTGTATGCTTCGTTAAGATCACTGTCCAATGCCCTCGGCTCTGCCGCACTTTCAAACAGATACGGTTTATCGGCTGCATAAAGGTTGTATATGGTTTTATACGTAATCGGCATCAGGCTCTGAAACGACTCCATGCAATACAATGCACAAACATCGCCGTATACAAGATTAGTGTCAATTCCGTCAAGCTCAAGACGGACATTTTCATCTTTGACAAGTGATACAGAATCACTGATTTTAGTTTCTTTAAGAACACCGTTATTTGTAACTGCTGCAACCAACACGGCACTGTTCACATTGCCGCAATGCTTTGTTAGTTCAACCACCGCTTTTCCCTCTTCAGCTTCCGAAAGCTTTGCCGATATTCCGAGTGTCGGTACCGCTATTCCGCTGTCGATTTTATTTAACGTCAAGCGCTTTAAATAATAACCGTTTGAATCGGATACACCCTCTACCTTTATGGTGTGCATTCCCGTTTTAAAGACAACCTTGCCCACATCTATATCAGGTATAGTTTCTCCGGGAGATGTAACGTTAGTGCACCGCACGGTTGAAATCACATCGCCGTCCAGTGAAACTCTTAAGCCTATTTCGTTCGGGCTCCAGTGGTTACAAACCGTCGACAGGCTGTATATACCCTCATTCTTATCACTAACGGAAATTCTGTAGGAAGCACTCCAATATTCTGAGTTTTTATTTACCAAATATGTGTTTCCGGTATCAAGCCAATAATCATCCGTCATCAATTCGCCCTCACTGCTGAAATAATTGACAGCCGGTATGATGAGGTTATCGCTCAGCTCCGTATTTATCTGCTCGACAGCCAGCTCCCTGAAGTAATACCCGAGAGAACCCGCAGTGCCTTCAACCTTAATAACATGCTCACCACTCGTAAGATGTATATTGCCGACCTCAGTTCTCGGAATTTCCTGACCGAGTACGGTTACATTGGAGCAATTAACGGTCGATACCTCTGTGCCGTCAAGTGATACCTTTAAGCCTATTTGATTCGGACTCCAATGGTTACACACCGCAAACAAGTCATACAGTCCGACATTTGCATTGCTTACCGTTATTTTGTAGGAAGCAGACCAATACGCATTTTCACCGTTTGTTATATACGATTTTCCGTTGTCGAGCCAATAGTCGCTTACACTTGATATACTGCCTTCACTGCTGTAATATCCCTGTGCATTTATAACGGTTTCGGCACCCTTAATTTCGTGAGAGGCATTTGCATATACGGAAATTGCCGAAACACTGCATATAATAATTGCACATATTAAACTAATACTCAAAATTTTTCTCATCATTTGTCCTCATTTAATATAATCATTTTTTAAGTCTGCCGAGAAGCACCGCACTTTCCGCTCTGGTCGTACTGCCATACGGATTAAAGCCCATCTCACTTCCTATCAGAATCCTCTCTCCGCTGAGCTTGTACACAGCCTCGCGCGCATAATCCGCAATCTGTGCATCATCCGCAAACAGTGCGGATTCGGAATTAAAAGTTCTGCCTGCCGCCGCAAGTGCCCTGCAAACCACAACCGCCATATCCTGTCGGCTGATGCTTGAATCCGGAGCGAAATTTCTACCGTCAACACCGTTTATTATATTAAGCGCACGCGCCGTCGCTATTTCATGCGAATACTCATTAGCCGATGATACATCATCAAAATTTCCGTTTGTTTCTGCAGTAAGCCCAAGGACTTTAACCACAGCCGATACAAGCTCACCTCTGGTTATGGGAGCAGCAGCACCGAAGGTATGCGCCGATTCTGCCTTTAACCATCCGTTTTCCACAGCCTTGAGTATATCCAATGCCGCCCAGGAAACGTTTTGCAAATCATCATATACCGCTTCCGTCTTTTCTATTATATATTCACCACATGTATCCGCCACAAATGTTAAATAGCCGCCGACAGTTTCACAGACTATCTGTTTTCCGTCAAAGCTTACCGAATATTCAAATCCATTTTCAATCGGAACTTTAATTTTCACTGCTCCGTTCAAATTGGATGCCGCAACCGTATCCATGCAGATATTTACGGATATCTTTCCGTTTTCTGCCGATGCGACAAGCCGAATCTCAGATACCGAATCAAGACTGTATTTATTCATCGCATCGGCACCGATTGATATTTCCGCGCCATTTATAGCATACACCAGTGTTTTTGAAGCAGGATTCTTCTCGAAAAATCCTTTGTTTATCTCAGCTGTCACTTCGGAGGAATTAACATTATACTTTAAAGAATCCGTATTTTTGAATATTTCGCTCAGAACTTCGGTTTTAGCCGCTGCCACATTGCTGCCCGTTATATTAAATTCGTTTTCGGCAGGCTTATTTATCGGAGCATACACAGACGGAACAAACTTGCTTCCCGAACCTCCCGAGCCGCCTGAGCCTCCCGAACCGCTTGAACCGCTGTCCGATTTAACCGTAACGTTCACCTTAGCTGTCACATCACCGCAGGCTACCGTAATTTCCGCTTTACCATCAGACACCGCGGTCACTGTGCCGTTATCCACAGTTGCGACCTCGCGGTTACTGCTTTTCCACACAATCGTTTTATCATCTGTGTCAATCGGAGAAACCGAAGCGGTTATCACAGTTCTGTCACCCGGCTCCATTATCAGCTCGGTTTTATCAACAGTAACCGCATCCGCCTTAACAACCACGTTTACATTCCATACAGCCTTAATACTCGGATACGACGGACTTGAAAGCTCGACGGTTGTGCTGCCCTTGGCAATGCCGTTTACCACACCGTCCGATACCGTACAAACCGAAGTATCATTGCTTTTCCATTCCAAATCATCAACCGCAACGTTTTCGGGAACAAGCTTATATTTAAGCTGTTCTGTTTTCCCCCTGCCTACCGTGACATCTCTTTCCTCATTTTCTATGTCCTTTAAAGTGGGAATAAAGCTAAACCACAGTTTCCTAATCGACACCTCTCCTTTTTCGGGAAAAACGGGGACAGAAAGCTTTATAACCTTTTCACCTTCTTCAAGCCAAAACTTACCAAAGCTTACCTTATCGGCATCAGTAAACAAGTACCATGGCTTGGCATCTTTAAATGAAGGCAATACATATTTCTCATCTGCGACCGTTGTATTTCCGACGGTCATCGCTATACGTCCGCCGCCATCCGCCGAAGTATTCGTATAACCGCTCGTTCCAAGGATATCGATTTTATAAAGACCCGATTCCTTAACATCTATGGTATAATACCAAAAATCCCCGACATTCTTCGGTCTTATCGCCATATAATCCGCATTGGTTTCAATCGTTGAATTTCCGCCCATAAAATCATACACTATTCCGCCGTCGGTGTTTTTATTTTTCTTCGCCGCGTATATCACAGTCGATTCCGAGCCGTTCGATATTTCAAGTGCTTTTCCGTCGTACGGCTCGCCGACGTTCGGTTTTGAAACCGTGACCTTAAACTCTGTCGAAAACTCAGGCTTTGATGCACTTTTAACGGAAATATATGCTTCGCCCTCCGCAACACCTGTTATCACTCCGTTATCCACGGTGCAAACATCCGTATTCTTACTCTCCCATACCAAATCATCTACCGCCGAGGATACCGGGACAAATTCAACGCTTACCGTTTTACTATCACCGACAAAGACAGTCTGGTCCAAAGCCTTCAATCCGATAAGCGACGCCTTTATGGACTGTATGTATGTCGTTTCACCCCATATCGTAGAAAGCGTGATGGTATGTATACCTTCTGTAAGTGCGCAAGAGCCCATGCCGCAAAGCTCCAGCTTTCCGTCGGTTTTCGGCCAATCACCGCAGTACGGAACCATCGCATCACCGACTTTATTTCCGTCAACCGAGAGCGTTACGTGCGGATTATCATTTGCATTTCTCCATATAGCCATACGAACATCAAAATTATATGTACCGGCTTTTTCAACATCTACCGTGTATTCGACGCTTCGGTCTATGCCATATGAGCCGCGAATCACCAGTGCTTTTGCATTATTCAAAATCCAATACTCTTCTTCGCAAATTGCCGTTTCATCCGACCTTGAAGAAAAATCAAGAGCATTGATTTCCATATCCTCCGTAAGAGTTACGGTATTCTGAGCACTGACACTGAAAGTTGACAAACACGAAATTACCAGAATCATACTTAATAAGAAAGAAAAAAACCGTTTCTGCATAAATCAAAACATCCCCAAACCTATATTTTTATGTTTTGATTATATCATAAAACGGTTTAATTGTTTATAAACTATTTTGACCAAAGTTTGTATTATTTTTACACCTCATCATGCGATAATTCAGTATCTGTAAGCTTTATCGGCAGTTTGACATGTACCCTTGTACCCTCTCCTTTTTTACTTGTTATCTCAAATTCAAAGTCGTTTCCGTAGTATATCTCCAAACGTCTTTTTATGTTTAAAAGCATGATA
Organism: uncultured Oscillospiraceae bacterium; assembly: GCA_964423705.1. Taxonomy (GTDB): domain Bacteria; phylum Bacillota; class Clostridia; order UMGS1810; family UMGS1810; genus CAKSIN01. The sequence goes on along the minus strand of CAYRGA010000037.1, from coordinate 2,003 downwards.
TGCTTATGCTCTCCGTCTGTGGGAATTTGATTTACATCAAAGCCCACGCCGTCATCGCATATATCCATTACCACATATCCGTTTTCATTAATTAAATTCAGCGAAACAGTTCCACCGTCGATGCTTTTTTCCAAGCCGTGGCAAACGGCATTTTCCACCAACGGCTGCAGTAAAAGCTTCGGTATGCAGCAGTTATCCGGGACATCAGCGGATTTATTTATCTCATATCGGATGTGGTCATTAAAACGAATCCGCTGTATATAAATATAGTAATCGACAAGCAGAAGCTCCGATTTCAGTGTGGCAAAATCATCTTCATCGGTGACTATTCTCTCTCGGAGCAGCTTTGAAAACTTCCTTATCATACTGCTTACCTGTTCGTTTTTATCGCGCTTGGCGATGGTGGCTATCGTAGTCAGTGTATTAAACAGAAAATGAGGATTTATCTGAGCGCGCAGTGCCTGGAGCTTGGCATCACGCATCAAAATCTCGTTCTGATAAACCGTATTTACAAGATTGCTCATATTTTCACACATGCTGTTAAAGGCGGTGCCTATCTTATCTATTTCAGCATCATTGTAAACAGGCACACGCGTTTCCCAGTTTCCACGCTCAAATTCCTTTATAACATCCACAAGGTTTGTAAGCGGCTTGGTAAGGCTCTTCATGATAAAAAATGCAAATGTAAATGCCAGTGAAATTACCGCAAGAAAAACAAGCATATACAAAATCAGCGAATTTCTGAATTTTGATACGATACTTGAATACAGAATCTCAGTTACGGTATAAAGACCGTTTTGACTGTCCAGTGCTTCCTTTTTATATACTTTTTTGTTGCTGAGCACCTTGCCGATTTTATTCTTTTCCGAACTTGCATAAATCTTATTATCACCATCAACGACATACACGATTGATGTGTCCGAATCCACATTGCTGAGAGTATCGCACAGTTTTTCGGCATCAACGGTAACAACCGCATAGCCGACCTTCGTTTCATTCTTTTTTTCAAGAGATACACTGAAATAAAATATTTTATCCTTTTCAGTAGGTGGACTTATGGAGATGCCGTAGCTTGTGTGATTGTTTTTAAAAACCTCACGGTTTATATCTATCTCCGCTTTATAATACGGTGCTCTCGTAGTTCTCACATACGTGTCCTCATCCTTGAAAATGTATACAGCCTTTATGACACCGTTTGTCCAGCAATAGCTCGAATACACATCGTTTGACAAGGTTTGCTCGGCATTTCGCAAATCAATGCTTGTAAGGCTGTCGTTTTCAAAAGCAGAAATCAAATCACGGTTTCCGAGGAGCTTGTATATCAAAAGCTTCAAAACATTAAAATTAGTATTTATTGTGTCATTCGTGTGCTCAATCTGTACTTCTGCCTTCTGAAGCGCCGACTGTTCCAAATTTCTGTATATGGTCACACTGTAATAAACCCCTATTACAGTAAAAGAAATGATTATGAGAATAAGCATGTAGCTTATTATTTTCTGTGAAAATGACTTCATCATTAGTTTTCTTAGCTCCTTTTTCGGTAATATCCAGAAATACTTTGAGGTTTAACTGTATTTAGGCACGTAATCCGAATCATGTGATTGACTTTTTTAATTTGTGATATAAAAACGTATATCAACGAAAGTTTGATTTTCTGTGAACAGTATAACACAAAAGGCAAAGAGCCGTCAACGCACAATTAAATATTCTTTAAAGCATGGCAAAATTGAAGATTCTATTTGGGGTATTAGGGGCAAAGCCACGAACAAGGGGCATTTGGGAGCACAAATGCCGTGCTTGCTAAAACAAAACTGCGTTTTGTAGGCAAATAGCTTTAGAACTGTAGAGCTTCGTTGAAAAGAACACTTAAGCCACATTAACGGTGAATATCCAATCAATAAGGTTTTAAAGAAATATACCCCTGACGCATTTACTGTTGAAACTATCGTAATGATATAATTCCCAAATTTTTTCTTGACTTTTTTCGTATTTTGGGTTATAAT
>CAYRGA010000036.1:0-15312 GCA_964423705.1 uncultured Oscillospiraceae bacterium | reverse complement strand
ACTATATATTATACATTATTATTTAAAATCCTTCAAGATGATATTGAAAATTTGTATATTTTTTTAAAAAATTTATGCACCTTTTTCCTTTTTGACACTGAACGGAGGATAAATGCATACGTTTTTTGTTAAAATATCAATATAGGAGAAGGAAATTTCCGTTTGCTTGGCATCACTGCATTTTATCACAAATATGCTGGGATATACCGAATCGATGGTACAATTTTCAAGCAAAAGCTTTTTCCTGCCGTGCTTCGATACAATGTCGAAATTGTTTCCGAGATTTTTCGAAATGCTGTTTTTGATTTTCATTATTATTTGGTTGTCAGACACTAAAATCACCTCGGAATAATTATTTCCTTAATTGATAATTTTATACTGTGTATATTTGAAAAGCTTTTTGCAGAATATATTATCGGCGGAGGGATGCACATGAAGAATGTCTTCTTTTACGGTGGTAATAAAAAAGATTATTCATATGAGATATTACCCGAAAAATTTGTTCATGAAGAGGAAATCAAAGCAGAGAAGGTCAGTGCAAATCTGGATAAAAACGAGCGATATCTGAGAGCATTGTTTTCCATGCCGGATAACGGCGATATAATTTTCAGAAAATTTAATATAAACATATGCGGTGATACCACGGATGCACTGCTGGTGTCCGTTGATGGCTTGACGGACGGAGATTCTATAAATGATTTTATCTTGAAGCCGCTCATGCTTTTGGACGGGGGTGAAGAAAGCTTTAAAATGAGCTATGCCGAAATTATCGAAAAGGCTATGCTTCCTCAGGGACAGATAACTGTTTCTGAGGATATTTGTCAAATGGCACAGAAGGTGAATATCGGAAATGCACTGCTTGTGATAGACGGTGTGGACAAGTGCTTTTCGATTGACGTGAAATCCTGGGAGCACCGTAGTGTCGGAAATCCGGAAAATGAATCCGTGATACAGGGACCGCATGAGGGATTTAATGAGGTTTTGCGCTGCAATACGGCTCTGATACGTAAATCGCTGAACACTTCAAATTTGGTTATGGAAAATGTGTTTTTGGGGAAAACCGGCAAAACTCCGGGGACTGTCGCATATTTGAAAAATGTGGCAAACGGCAACTTGGTAGATGAGGTCAAAAAACGAATTAACGGAATTGATGCCGAATATATACTGTCCTCCCTTGATGCTGAGCAGTATATCGAGGAAGCATCTTTTTTGCCGATTCCGCAGATGATAACCACGGAAAGACCCGACAGAGTGTGCAAGGCACTGTCGGAGGGCAAAGTTGCGCTTATCATGAACGGCAGCTCGCATGCTCTGATAATGCCGGCTACTTTTTTTGATTTGATTACTTCCGCAGAGGATGAGTATTTAAGATATCCATACTCGGTTCTTATACGTATTTTAAGGTACATCGCGGCAGGCACGGCGCTTCTGTTCCCGGCTCTTTTTACAGCTGTTCTCAATTATCATCCCGAGCTTTTGCGCACCAATCTCATGCTTGCCATAGCTTCGTCGAGAGCCATGGTGCCATTTGGTGCCGTTGTGGAGCTTTTGCTTATGGAACTGGCGTTCGAGCTTATCAAGGAGGCGGGTATACGAGTGCCCGGACCCATAGGTTCATCAATCGGAATAGTGGGCGGCTTGATAGTCGGTCAGGCGGCTGTCGATGCTAATCTGGTAAGTCCCATTATGATTATAATTGTGGCTGTGACCGGCATATCGTCATTTACGATACCTTCGTATTCGCTGGCATTTGCATTCAGGTTTTCAAGGTTTCTGTATATATTCGGTGCGGCTGCAGCGGGCTTTTTGGGCATAGGTACGGTGTTTTTTATTAATTCACTTGCCGCCGTCGGAACCAAATCCTTCGGAGTACCGTTTATGTCACCGTTGAGTCCGGTGGGCAGCAAGGAAAACGGCAGCTTGATATTCGGTGCGCCCATATGGATAAGAGGCACAAAAAGGGAAAGCTATTTGATGCCGAAGGATGAGTATAAAAAGGCAAAGATAAGCCGCAAATGGCTTTGGAGGGACAAAATGTGAGGACGTATATCGGAGAAAGGGAAACTGTGTGGCTTTTTGTGTTGCTGTTCATGTCGCGTTTTTTACTCTGCGGCATAAACGACTTTGTCGATTCGGCGGGCAGTATGGCATATATAAGTTTGCTTGTGTGTGCCGCGGGTGCACTTCTGATTTTTTGGATTACAAATAAAGTAATTCCGCTCATGAAATACACTCTGAGCGAAATGATGAATATAGCATACGGCAAAAAAATCGGCTTTGCTTTTGGAATAGTGATTCTTGCATTAACGGTGCTGAATGTTTCGTCAAGACTGCGCATGTATACGGCTGCCGTCGGTGAGGAGGTCTTGGTATCATCTCCGATTATGTATATTATGCTCTTTTTCGTTGCCGCTGCCGCGGCTGCGGCTTTTTTCGGCATAGAGCCTTTAACGAGATATTCATATATTGCGGGGATTTTGATTTTGACTGTTTCGGCTGTCATATGTGCCATGAACATTAAACATGCCGACCTCGGAAATTTATTGCCGACGAAAAGTATGGGTAACCGGAGCTTTTTCGCTAGCTTTTCGCAACTGTATATGTTTTCGGATGCTTTGTATCTGTACAGCTTGCCGCGTTTTTTGAAAAGTGGAAAGTCCGTAAGCAAAATCGGCATGCGAGCCTTGACAGCAGCGGGGATTGCCGCAGGTATAATTACATTTTTTTACTGTGCGGGTGTTCCTTATCCTTCTTCTGCGGAATTTGAGTATCCTTATTTAAGGTTGGCGTCCCTTGCCGAAGTTTCACTTCTGCTGCAGAGAATGGAGGGATTTGTGTATCTTGTTTGGATATTTTCGGGATTTATAAGCGTTGGTGCGACGGCGATGTTTGCACTGAATATTTTCTCAGAGGTTTTTGAGACAAGCGATGCCAAAGGGACGCTTCCGATGCTGATTTTTATAATTGTCGGTATATCATGTTTAAAATTTAACTTTGAAAGAGCTTTAAATCATTTGATGTGTATAGCGGCATTTGTGCTTCCGTTAGTCACGGCGGTGCTGTACCGTGTAAAAGCAAGGAGTGGAAAAGTGTGATTCGAAGATACTGTATTTTGACAATGGGTGTTTTGTGCATTTTCCTTTCAGGCTGCTATGACAGTGCTGAAATAGATTCTTTGGCATGTGCGGTTGCTGTCGGAATTGAAAAGAACGGGGATGACTGCATAAGATATACCTTTGTGATTGCTGACACGTCTGAGTTTTCGCCCGGCGGCGGGAATGCTGAAAACAGTCGGATATGCTTTGGGTCGTGTGCGGACGGAGTCGATGCGGCAATAAAGGAAACAGAAGGTAAAATCGGCAAAAAGCTCAGCCTGTCACATATGGCACTGCTTTTGTTTTCGGACGAATGCAGTGAAAATGATATCGCCAATGCGGCTGAGTATTTTGGAAGCAGCTCAAAGGTAAGACCGCAGACTCTTGCAGCTGCGGCGAGCTTCTCACCCGAAAAGTATTTTAATGAATTTTCTTCTGTCGTGAAGGTTAATGCCGAAAAATATTTTTATGCTGTTTTTAAAAATGAACTTTCGGAGAAGGCGCTGATTACAGTCGGTGATTGTATCGATGCGGTCAGATGTGAGGAAAGTATTCGGCTGCCGTTTTTGAGCTTGAGCCGAGAAAACGAATTGTTCTTAAACGGTACTTTGAATTTGAATTTTAAAAGTAAGGGGCGGTACGGTGATATATAAAATTATTTTTACGCTTGCCGGAATATACAGCGTGGTTTACACGGCAAGCTATATCGTGTATGAGTACCGCAGCAAAAGAATGCGATCGGCTGTCGGCAATGCATTGCTGATTTTGACGGCCATTATCGTTTATGCATCAGTCGTGGGAGTTTAAAAAATATTTTAATTATTACAATTATTTATCAAATGTAAAAAAATATTTGTATAATCGATGATTTGGTGTATAATAAAAGATAATGATTTATAATCGAAAGTCAGGTATTCATCGCCGTCGGCTGCGGCAGGGCGGACTTGGTTTTTCGGCGGCGGTGCGGCGCACTGCCGAAACATTGAATGGGGTGTTGGTTAATGATAAATGTAGCGGTTGACGGACCTGCCGGTGCCGGTAAAAGCTCTGTTGCCAAAATCGTTTCAAAGGATTTGGGATATCTGTATATCGATACGGGAGCTATGTACCGTACGCTTGCATACAAGGCGATAAAAAACGGAATTGATATAAAAAGCAATAACGCGGCTGTTATAAGCATGCTGGATAATACAGAAATGAATATCAGCTACATCGGCGGTGAACAGCACATGTTCGCAGACGGTGAGGATGTCACGGCTTTTATCCGTACTCCAGAGGTGTCTGCCGGTGCATCGGACATTGCGGCGATACCCGAGGTGCGCACATGGCTTTTGGATTGTCAGCGTGATTTGGCACTTCATAATAACTGCATCATGGACGGCAGGGATATCGGAACCAACATTCTGCCGAATGCACAAGTTAAGATTTTCCTAACGGCTTCAGTAGAATCGAGAGCCAAAAGACGATATGAAGAATTGGTTCAAAACGGTCAGGATGTTACCTACGAAAAAATAAAAGAGGATATCATAAAACGCGACGAAAACGACACCACACGTGCCTGTGCACCGTTAAAAATGGCACAGGATGCTGTTTTGGCAGACACGAGCTCGCTTGATTTGGCTGAATCTGTCAGCCTGGTAAAAAGGATTATATCGGAAAAGGCGGCGGAATGTAATGTATAAATTTTTGTCGGCTTTGGTAAGCGGATTTGTAAGACTTATTTTCAGAATTAAGGTTGTTAATCCCGAAAACATGCCGGAAAGCGGAGCGTGTATAGCATGCTTCAACCATCTGAGCTTCTGGGACCCGGTGGTTATAGGAGTGGGAATTAAGCGCAGAATAAGGTTTCTCGCTAAAGCGGAGTTGTTTAAAGTGCCGTTGCTCGGTTGGTTTTTAAAGACTATAGGAACCGTACCGCTCAAACGCGGCTCGGGCGATTTGGGAGCGATGAGGGCATCGCTCAATATCTTGAAAAACGACGAGGCACTCGGTATTTTCCCCACCGGAACCCGAGAGAAAAAACATAAAAACGCACCCGCAAGGTCAGGAGTGGCATTTATAGCCGTTAAATCGGCATCACCCGCAGTACCGGTATACATAAATGCAAATTACAGGATTTTTTCAAAGGTTGAACTGATTATAGGAAAGCCAATAGATTTTTCGCAGTATAAGGGTGCGAAGGTTTCATCGGAAAAACTTGATGAGCTTGCGGCAGAAATATATGATTCCGTTCTTGAATTGAGGGGCAGTAAATGATTATTCTTGCAAAAAGTGCAGGCTTTTGTTTCGGTGTGAAGCGTGCTGTGGAAAACCTTGCCGAGGAATCCGAGGTTTTAAGGGTGGGTACGCTGGGACCCATTATTCACAACACCGATGTGGTAAACGAATTTAAAAGCAAGGGCGTACAGGTGCGCCACGCCGTGGTTGAATTTGAAAAAGGTGAAAAAATAGCGATACGCGCACATGGTGTCGGCAAGGCTGTAATAGATGAGATAAATGCAAACGGTTTTGAATATTTGGATTTAACTTGTCCGTTTGTAAAGAAAATTCACAATATAGTTGCGGAAAAACATAAAAGCGGGTATCAGATAGTCATAATAGGCGATAAAAATCATCCCGAAGTAATGGGAATTAACGGCTGGTGTGAAAATAATGCTGTAATTGCTCTTGACATTCCGGAATTACATGGTAAAATTAATATATACGAACCTGTCTGTGTGGTATGTCAAACAACAATAACAAGAGAAATTTTCAAAAAAATCACAAAATATTTAAAAAACACTTGCAAAACCATAGAGGTTTTTGATACAATATGTAATGCGACCAATACGCGACAGACAGAGGCCGGTGAAATTGCCAAAAAGGCAGATATGATGATTGTGGTCGGAGGGATTCACAGCTCAAACACCTGCAAGCTTACCGGTATCTGCAAAAAGTATTGTAAAAATACTTATCAAATCGAAAATTTTGAGGATTTTCCTCAAGATATATATATACCAAGGATAATTGGTATAACTGCCGGTGCTTCAACCCCGGCGGCAATCATTAAGGAGGTAGTCGAAAAGATGGAAGAAATGCAGAAAAACAGCAGCGACAGCTTCGCTGCGGAATTTGAAGAGTACGAAAAATCTCTTATCACTTTAAATACAAGGGATATAGTGAAAGGAACTGTTATTTCGGTTTCGGACGCCGGTGTAAGCGTTAACCTCGGTTACAAATCCGACGGCTTTGTACCGGCAGGCGAGGTATCTGACGATCCGTCGGCAGATATCAAGACACTTGTTAAGCCCGGTGATGAGATTGAAGCTTTCGTTGTTAGGGTAAACGATGTTGAAGGCGAAGTTACTCTTTCTATGAAAAAGCTCATCGCCATGAAGGGCGTAAAGGAAATCGAAGATGCTCTTGAAACCAAGGAGATTCTTACAGGTAAGGTTACACAGGTCGTAAACGGCGGTGTTGTAGTTCTTTGCAAGGGAGTCAGAATTTTTGTTCCGGCTTCACAGGCAAACGACAGATACCTGGCTGATTTGAATGTTCTTATGGGTACAACGGCATCATTCAGAATTATCGATATCAAGAAAATGCGCGGCAGAACCAGAATTATCGGTTCCATAAGAAGCGTAATCGAAGAACAGAAGACAGCTTTGGCCGAGAAATTCTGGAGTGATGTCGAAGTCGGCAAGAGATATGAGGGTGTAGTTAAATCTCTCACAAAATTCGGTGCTTTCGTTGATATCGGCGGTGTTGACGGCTTGGTACATATATCAGAGCTTTCTTGGTCTAAGATCAAGCATCCGTCCGAGGTTGTAAAAGAAGGCGATGTTGTCGACGTATATGTAATCAGCTTCGATAAAGAAACAGGCAAAATCTCTCTCGGATTTAAAAAGGCAGAGGATAATCCGTGGAATAAAGCAGCACAGCTTAATGTTGACGATGTAGTTGAATGTAAAATCGTAAGAATAGTTCCGTTTGGTGCATTTGCCGAGATTTTCCCCGGCGTAGACGGACTTATTCACATTTCACAGGTTGCCGACAAGAGAATCGGCAGAGTGGAAGACGAGCTTATGATAGGTCAGCATGTCAATGCTAAAGTTGTTGAAATTGACCTTGAAAACAAAAAAATCGGTCTTAGTATAAGAGCTCTTCTTGAAAAGGAACAGTCTGAAGCAGAAGGTGCCGATGTAGCAGAAGCAGCAGAGGAGACTTCTGAGGAAGCAGCTGTTGAATCACCGGCAGAAGCAGAGGTTACAGAAGAATAATTAAAAGCAAGTGCCGCCCGTTTCAACGGACATAGAAGACACTTACTTTTTCACCGGAGGTTCTCTTGCCTTCGGAGTGTGATTTACGGGGCATTGCCCCTTGGTGAAATACAGTGGGGGTACTGCATTTGTAGCGGTACCCCCTTGTTTTGCACAAATTGTAAAAGATTTGCCTTTTAACTTGAAATTTCGAAGATTTCCGCAGTTAAGCTCGCATTAATGGAGGGATTTGAGTGAAAAAATTTGTTATGTTACTTTGCATTATTACGGTATTTATTGCAGGATTATCTGCGTATGCGTATTCTGCCGAGGATATTTTAAACGGAGAACATGATTTGCTTATACTCGGTACTGTCAAGGATGTCGACAGCGATACGGTGACAGTCACCGTTGACAATACAGTGGGAAAGGATACTCCTTCTTTGCGGACGGGTGACATCGATATCAAAAGATTTAACTATTCGTATTGCGAGGAGCACACAACGGAGGAATTTAATTCTCCGAAAATAGGGGATAATATATTTGCTTCGCTGTGTCTTAAAAACGGAGCGTATGAGCTCCTCGGCGGTGCGTACAAGGTTGATTCCAGTGAAATAAAGAATACCTGCGTTATTGTTTATCAAAATATGAAGGGGGAGGACTGCCTTAACGATGCGGTGGAAATATCATATTTTATACGTACAAACGGCAAAATATCCAAGTTTGAAACAGATGATAACGGCAGCATCTATGCTGTCAACGACGATGACAAAATTCTCATCTATCCTCTTCCCGGCAATGAAAGTATAAAAATAGCCGATGCGGACGGAAAAATCATATCGGAAGATTTTAACGATGACGTTATGCCCATCGTGCCCAACAGTCCGATAAAGGAAAACGAGAGAGATAACCGATGGATTGTTTCGAGCGTGATAATCGCTTTGGGAGCGGTGACAGGATTGGTGATTTTTTATGTTTTGTATGCAAAAAAACGGATATAAGCCCGTTATCGGAAAAGGTACGGCTCAAGCTGCCGCTTGAAAATCAGAGCTTGGGTTGATACAGATATAACCTGAATATGATAAAGGAGAATTTTAATGGATATAAGAGAAAAAACTATAAAATCCGAAAGAATTTTTGAAGGAAAAATTTTAAAGTTTGATTATGATACGGTCATTCTTCCGAACGGCAGAGAGGCTAAACGTGAAATCGTAAGGCATCCCGGCGGAGTAGGAATTGTGGTAATAGATGAAAGTATGATGATTTATTTGGTAAGACAGTACAGGATTCCGTATGATGATATTTTACTTGAAATACCTGCAGGTAAGCTTGATAGCGACGAAGATACGCTGGATGCGGCAAAGAGGGAGCTTTCGGAGGAAACCGGGTTAATTGCGGAAAATTGGCAGTTCATGGGGAGCTTTTATCCTTCCGTCGGATTCTGTGATGAAAATTTAAGACTCTATATGGCTACGGATTTGACAGCGGGAGCGGTTCATCCGGATGAGGATGAGTTCTTGAATGTTGTTAAAATGCCGTTTGACGATGTTGTGAAAATGTGTGTTGACGGCAGTATAAAAGACGGAAAGACCATTGCAGCGGTTCTAAAGGCTGAATATTTGCTGAATAATAAATAGTACCCAAAAAGGCAACTTGAAATCATGCAGATAAAATTGTATAATATACATATATTTGTAAACAGAAAGGATACGCTTATGAATGTAAGAGAGATAAAAACGATAAAGGGTCAAGAGCCGATGCGTGAAACGCATAATTTCTCATTTTCAGATGACAGCGGGAGAGAACATACGCTTATCTGTTTGTTTCCCGATATTGAATATCAGGAAATAAAAGGCTTCGGGGGAGCTTTTACAGAAGCTGCATCAACAACCTTGGATAAATTGAGCAGCGAAAACAGAGAAAAAGTATTGAAAATGTATTTTGATGCTGATGAGGGAATAGGATATAATTTCGGACGTATACATATAAACAGCTGTGATTTTTCACTTGGAAATTATACTTATGTCGAAGAGGGTGATGAGGAATTAAAAACATTCGATATAAGTAGGGATAAGAAATCGGTCATCCCGATGATTAAGGATGCGATGAAATACAGCGGCGATATGGCACTTTTCGCTTCGCCGTGGAGTCCGCCGGCATATATGAAAACGAACGGACAGATGAATTGTGGCGGAAAGCTCAAAGAGGAATATTTTGAGATGTGGTCGCGATATTTTGTCAGATTTATAGAAGAATACAGAAAAAGCGGAATAGATATAGGCACTGTTTCCGTGCAGAACGAGCCAAAGGCTACTCAAAAATGGGATTCATGTGTTTACAGTGCCGAGGAGGAACGTGATTTTGTTAAAAATCACCTCGGTAAGAAAATGCAGGATATAGGCGTTAAAATTTTATTCTGGGACCACAATAAAGAGAGAATTATAGAAAGAGCAAATGTGATGTTGGGTGATGAGGATGCCGCAAAATACATTTACGGAGTGGCATTTCACTGGTACAGCGGTGATCATTTTGAACAGCTTGGGATGTTTAAAAAGTTATACCCGGACAAGGACATTGTCTTTTCGGAGGGTTGCTATGAGTATAGCTTGGGCGCGGCAGATACCGTGAAAATCGGCGAAAAATACGCTCACGATATGATAGGTAATTTTAATAATTATTGCAATATATTCTGTGATTGGAATTTGTTGCTTGATGAAAACGGCGGTCCGAATCATGTTAAGAATTTCTGCGATGCACCGATTATGGCGGATACGGTAAATGATAAAATTCATATTCATGATTCCTATTACTACATAGGTCATTTCAGCAAATATATCAAAAAGGGTGCGAAAAGAATCGGAAGCAGTAAGTGGACTTATGAATTGGATACCGTTTCTTTTAAAAATCCCGATGGAAGCGTTGTTTCCGTAGTTCTTAATATGACGGACAAAGATAGGGATTTTTGCTTTTGCATAAACAACGAAATGGTACAGGCAAAGGCAGAAGCACATTCGATATCGACATATATATTTACGCTTTGATAAACTGCATAAATATATAGTTTTTGACAGTTTGAAGCGGGTACTTCACAGTGAAGCACCCGCTTTTTCAGATGAGTTCGCCGTAGGCGATACCGCCGTCGGCATTTGTAATTTTAACCTTAAGTATTTGGTTTGATATATCCGCATCACATGAGGCGTGAACCTTGGTATAATTTGTCATGTGCCCTTCAAACATACCGTTGTGCTGTCTTTTTTCAAAAAGGACATCGGCTGTTGTGTTTTTGAGGGCTTCTACGTATTCACCATGCATTTTTTTGATACATTTGGTGAGAATTTTACTGCGTTTTTCCTTGATTTTGCTGTCAACCTGATTTTCAAATTTATCCGCCTTTGTACCTTTTCGGTTTGAATATGCGAAAACATGAGCATCGGCGAAATGTATTTTTTCGGCAAATGCCAGGGATTCGTTAAATTCATCATCGGTTTCGCCGGGAAAGCCCACCATTATATCCGTGGCGATTGCAGGGTTGTCAAAGTATTTGCGAAGTAAATTAACACTTTCTTCGTATTCCTCGGTGGTGTACTTTCTGTTCATCCTTTTTAAAGTGGCATTGCATCCGCTTTGAAGCGAGATGTGGAAGTGGTTGCACATTTTTTCGATTTTTGAAATTTCACGTATAAATTCTTCTGTAAGGAGCCGAGGCTCCAGGGAGCCCAGACGTATACGCTTGATTCCTTCGACGGAAGCCACTAGCCTTATAACGTCGATTAAACTTTCTGTTTTTGTGTCTTTTCCGTATGATGCCAAATGTATGCCTGTGAGAACTATTTCCTTAAATCCGTTTTCGGCAAGCTGTTCCGCTTCTTTTTTTATGCTTTCCATGGAGCGGCTGCGCACGGGCCCTCTGGCATAGGGGATTATGCAGTAGGTGCAGAACTCCGTACAGCCGTCCTCGATTTTCACAAAGGCTCTGGTTTTCGATGAGTAGGAGCTGACCCAAAGATTTTCATATTCGCGCTGCTTCATGATGTCCGAAACAAAAACAGACTTTTGATTGTCGATTAAATACTTTTCCACATGCTCAACTATCTTTGCACGCTCGGATGTGCCCAAAATCAAACTGACACCGTCGATTTTTTCAACCTCCCGGGGAGCTACCTGTGAATAACATCCGACTACCGCTATAACTGCATCGGGATTGAGTTTTCTTGCCCGATGAATCATTTGACGTGATTTCCTGTCACCTGTCCCGGTGACGGTACAGGTGTTTATTACGTATATATCGCAAATTTCGTCGAAGCCTTTTATTTCATATCCGGCATCGGAAAAAAGCTTTGTCATTGCTTCCGTTTCGTATTGGTTTACTTTGCACCCCAATGTGCAGAATGATACTGTTTTCATATATATAAACTCCTTAAAAATGTTCTTAGTTTATTATACACTACTTACAAAATTTTGCAATATGTAATAAAATAAATTGACTAAAAAATTTTTGTGTAGTATAATGTTAATATCGATAAAAGGGAGGTGAAATTTATGACTACATTTAACATCATGCTCAGTTCAATCAACGATGTTAAGAATTTCGTAAACATTGTAAACAAATACGAATTTGATATCGATCTGATTTCCGAGCGCTATGTGGTAGACGCCAAATCAATCATGGGCATATTTAGTTTAGACCTTACTAAGAAGATTGCAGTGGAGGCTCATACAGATGATGCTAGCAGCTTTGCTGATGAGCTCAAGCCGTATGTGGTAGAGTGATTTTGTGTTTTTGGTTTTGTAGCGCGGCTGGTGTTCAGTCGCGTTGTTTTTTTAATGTACACCGTATATTTACAGCCGAATGGGAGTGATTTGCAAAATGGAATATGAGTACAAACCTACCGACTACGAAATCAAGCTTATAATACTGTATACGGTTAAATCGCTTAAAACAGGCGCAAGCTATACTATATTGGATTATGTGATATCCTCATCGGCAAATGTGAATTATTTTGAGCTGGAGCAATATATTCAAGGTCTTATCCAAAGCGGAAATCTTTCGGAGCTTACACTTGAACAAGAAAATGTATTTTCAATAACGGATTTGGGCGAGGAAACCCTCTCGTTTTTTGAACACAAGATACCGGGAAGCATTAAAATGCGTTTGGACGGGAAAATAGCCGAGGTCAACCGAAAGGAAATGTCCGGGAACAGATTTTTCGCCGATTTTGTCCCGGTAAGTGAAAATGAATACACCGTAAAGTGTTCGATGGAAGAAAACGGAATCCCATTGATAAAGCTTGAATTTTATGCGGGCTCTAAGCACAATGCCATGGCTATATGCAATTATTTGAAAGAAAATACCGAGGATTTTTATAAAAAATTTACGAATATTATAACCGAAGGAATAAATTAACCATGACGGATATTAAATTGCTCCAAACCGTTAAAGAGATAATCAAACTACTTAATGATGCGGGGTACGAAGCGTATGCCGTGGGCGGTTGCGTGCGCGATATGCTCATGGGGAAGAATCCGAATGATTACGATATAACCACCAATGCTCTGCCGGATGAAATCAAATCGGTTTTTTGCAAGTTTAAAACCATTGATACGGGCATAAAGCACGGAACCGTCACCGTTGTGATGAACAGTTTTCATACGGAGATTACAACTTACAGGACAGACGGTATATATTCCGACGGACGCCACCCGGACAGCGTGTCATTTTCAAAAAGCTTATGTGATGATTTGAGCAGAAGGGATTTCACGATAAACGCTCTTGCATGTGACGGTGTGAGGCTTGTGGATGAATTTGGCGGTACGGATGATATAAAAAAGGGCGTGATTCGCTGTGTGGGTAATCCTCGGCGGCGTTTTAACGAGGACGGACTTCGCATACTGCGCGCTCTGCGGTTCGCATCGGTATTGAATTTCGATATCGAGCATAATACTGAAGAGGCGGTTTTTGAGAGCTTGCATCTTTTGGACAATATATCAAAAGAACGAATTTTTGAAGAAACAAAAAAGCTGGTCTGCGGAGTAAATGCGCATAATGTGCTTATAAGGTACCGAAAAGCCGTAGAAATGATTTTTGACGGAATTAAAGCTTATACACCGGAGCAATACACAGTTGCAGTACTTATGTCTGAAAACGCGGAAAATGACTTTCGTATGCGTTTTGCAGTGCTTTTGTACTTTATGCCTTTTGATACCGCGCGAGGTGTACTGCGCAGATTAAAAATGTCGAACAGAGATGCGGAAAACACTTTGTCATATCTTAAAAAGCCAGATATACATTTCCTTAAAGATGAGGGGCAGATATGCAGGTATATGTATTACGAGGGTGAAAGCAGCCTAAAAAATTCACTTAAAATGTACCGATTGTACTGTCGGTGTATAGGTGATGAGGAAAATGAACAGGCAGCCGTAACGGTGCTCAATACTCTCAATCGGATATTAAAATCCAATATGTGCTTTAAGCTTTCGCAGCTTGCAGTCGACGGCAGAGATATTCTGGATGCGGAGCTTGGCAACGGCGAAGAAATAGGCAGAATTTTAAAAGCCTTGCTTTTTGCGGTGATTGACGGAAAAACGGTTAATGAAAAGGGTGCATTGCTGAGCTGTGCCGAAAAAATTTTAAACAGCAGGGAAGGTAATTTGAGTGAAGCATAATTATTTTACAAAATATATAGGAGTTTTTATTCTGGCGGTGCTTATAATAGCAGTGTATAAGACCTTTGACAGTATCGGTGTGGTTTTTGAATACATCAAAAGCTTTCTCACCTTGCTGGTGCCCGCATTTATGGCATTCGGAATCGCGTTTATATTGTTTCCGCTGTGCGTAAAATTTGAAACACTTTTTTCAAAAACAAAAATCTCATTTGTTCGCAAGCATCGCCGCGGAATGGCAGTGCTCTGCATATATGTGCTGTTTCTGTCGGTGGTTTCACTGTTTTTATCGCTTATGTTCCCGGCTCTTATACAAAGTATAAAAGAATTTATAAATCAGCTTCCGGACATAATAAAGCGCGTGAAAGCCGTTTTTTACTATGCAGAGCCCTTCGGCATAGATGCAAAAGCTGTTTTAAATTCCATTTCGGTTACAGATATTTTGGGTATGTTTAATCTTGACGATGTCAATATGTATATAAGTCACCTTGCAGGTGCTTCCATGGCAGTGTTCAATATATTTTTGTCGCTTATCATATCGGTCTATATTCTTATGGACAGAACGGGATTGAAAACTACTGCCACCAAGGTCAGTGAGCTTATTTTCCCCGAAAGCAGCAAGCAGGTGATCATTAAATATATAAATCGTACCTTGAATATTATGTATAAATATATATACTGCCAGCTTGAAGATGCGCTGATAGTGTTCGTTTTATCTTTTATTGTGCTCGCGGCGATGAAGGTTCGCTATGCACCTCTTTTGGCACTTATGGTAGGATTGTTCAACCTGATTCCGTATTTCGGAGCGATAACCGCGTGCGTTTTCGCTTCAGTGCTCACAATTTTCACAGCATCTTTCACAAAAGGTGTATGGGTCGCAGTCGCACTTATCATTATACAGCAGTTGGATGCCAATGTGATTCAGCCAAGACTCGTAAAAGATGTTCTGCAGGTAAAACCGTTCTGGGTATTATGCGGAATTTCTGTCGGAGGCGGACTTTTCGGAATGTGGGGTATAATTCTTACTGTTCCGTTTATGGCACTTATAAAGACTGTATTTGACGATTATTATGACTATGTCAAAGTCAAAAAGAATAATGCCGCATTTAAAACGGAATAATGATTTTAAGGCGGTTTTATGCGGCTTTTTGGAAGCGAAAATAATTTCTTTAAAAAAATTACAACTTTTTTAAAAAAAGTATTGACAAATGACTATAAAGCTGGTATAATTCTAAAAGTCGGTTGTGATTAACCGTGTTGAATTTGCGGGTGTAGTTCAATGGCTAGAATTCCAGCCTTCCAAGCTGGCCGTGTGGGTT
>CAYRGA010000035.1:0-15351 GCA_964423705.1 uncultured Oscillospiraceae bacterium | reverse complement strand
GTTGTAATTTGCAGCAAATAATTATATAATATAAGATAGTTGCAATATGGAGGTTTATGTATGGTGGTTTTATATATTATAGCGGCAGTTGCCGTTGTATGGCTTTTGCTTTTTTTATGTGTTGCTCCTCGGGAAATGACAAATATAATGCAGCGCGACCCTGCAGCGAGAAATTATTTCGAAATAATGGTTTTATATCCGGGACTTCATGCGGTCGTAAGCCACAGATATGCACATTTTTTCTATAAGCACAAAATGTTTTTTATAGCACGGCTCATATCACAAATATCCAGAAGCTTTACCGGCATTGAAATACACCCGGGTGCCAAAATCGGCAAAGGACTTTTTATAGATCACGGTATGGGAATCGTAATAGGTGAAACCGCAGAAATAGGTGACAACTGCACCATATATCAGAATGTAACTCTCGGTGGAACCGGAAAAGATAAAGGAAAAAGGCATCCCACAGTGGGTGACAATGTATTAATCGGCTGCGGAGCCAAGGTTTTGGGACCTTTTACGGTGGGCAATAATTCAAAGATTGCGGCGAATGCCGTTGTTCTTTCAGAGGTGCCGCCGAATTCCACCTGTGTCGGTGTGCCGGCAAGGATAGTCAGAATTAATAATCAGAAGGTCAATTCAAGCATGGATTTGGATCAGATACATATTCCCGACCCGACAAGTCAAGAAATATGCAAGCTTAATAAGCTTGTGCATGACATAGAAGAAAAAATTCAGTCGAAGGAGTAAAACATGAAACTATATAATACGCTTACAAGAAAAAAGGAAGAATTTATTCCGATAGAAGAAAATAAGGTTAAAATGTATTCGTGCGGACCTACGGTATACAACTATTTTCATATAGGAAATGCGCGTCCGTTCATCATTTTCGATACGCTCAGAAGATATTTTGAGTATCGCGGATATGAGGTGGATTTTGTGCAAAACTTCACCGATATCGATGATAAAATGATAAAAAGAGCAAATGAGGAGCACATAACCGTAAAGGAGCTTGCGGAAAGATTTATAAACGAATACTTTACAGATTCGCACGGACTCGGCATAAAAGAAGCTACAGTGCACCCCAGAGCGACGGAAAACATAGATGCCATTATAGATATTATAAAGAAGCTTGAGGAGAAGGAATATGCATACAATGTAAACGGTGATGTGTATTTCAGGGTAAAAAAATTCAAAGAATACGGTAAGCTTTCGCATCAGCCTCTGGAAAATCTGGAAGCCGGTGCACGTATAGAGATAGGCAGCGATAAAGAGGACCCCATGGATTTTGCTGTGTGGAAATCACAAAAAGAAGGTGAACCGGCATGGGAAAGCCCATGGGGCATGGGAAGGCCCGGATGGCACATAGAGTGCAGTGCCATGGCAAACAAGTACCTCGGCAAGACGATTGACATTCACTCCGGCGGACAGGATTTGATTTTCCCGCATCATGAAAACGAAATCGCTCAAAGTGAATGCGCAAACGGGACATGCTTTGCCAATTATTGGCTACACAACGGTTATATAAATGTCAACAATCAGAAAATGAGTAAATCTCTGAACAACTTTTTCACGGTAAGAGATGTTGCGAAGGAATTTGACTATATAGTTATAAGATTTTTTATGCTGAGTGCACATTACAGAAATCCCATTAATTTCAGCCATGATTTACTGTGCCAGGCAAAAGCGGGGCTTGACAGAATCAATACATGTGCCGATAATTTGGAATTTATTCTTAAAAATTCATCAAGCGGTGAATGTGACGGTGATATTAAAGAGAAACTTGACGGTTACCGCAAGCAGTTTATAGAAGCAATGGATGATGATATAAATACTGCGGATGCCATTTCCGTAATATTTGAGCTTGTTAAATACATTAATACCGCTATTGATGAATCGGCAACTGATGAAACCGTAAAAGCTGCTTCGGCAATGCTCGCTGAGCTTACGGATGTATTGGGTATAAAACAGGAAAACAAACCGGAATTTCTCGATGCGGAAATCGAAGCACTCATAGAGCAGCGTAACAATGCCAGAAAAGAAAAGGATTTTAAGCGTGCGGATGAAATACGTGATATGCTTAAGGACAACGGTATTTTACTTGAAGATACACGTCAGGGTGTGAAGTGGAAGCGAGTTTAATATGGATTCTACGTTTATGGAATTTGATGATAGAGAGATTAATATGATGTCGCCGCTTACCCTTGCATATATAGGTGATGCTGTATATGAGATTTATATACGTTCGTATGTTATGAAAAAAGGAAATATGCCCGTAAATAAACTTCACAAGGCTGCTACAAAATATGTAAGTGCGAAGGCACAGAGTGAGATTATGTGCACACTTTCGGAAATACTTACCGAAGAAGAACAGAGAATTTTTAAGCGCGGCAGAAATGCGCACTCATATACCTCCGCCAAGAATGCGGATATAGTTGATTACAGACGGGCAACGGGCTTTGAAGCACTTGTCGGATATTTGTATTTAAAAAAAGAGTATGAACGACTTGATGAGCTCATAAAAATCTCGCTGGAGTCACGGGGTGAATAATTAATATACGCCAAGCAGATACTTGTATAAAAAGGTATTTGGGGTCGTGTATATGAAAAATAGTCATAAAATTAAAGAAGTATGCTGCATGATAAGCGGTGCGCTTTTATCGGCACTGGCACTGGATTTATTCCTTACGCCGAATAAAATCGCCTCCGGCGGTGCATCGGGACTTGGGACGGTGTTGTACAATGCTGTCGGGATTCCGGTGGCTGTGACTGTTTTTGCGGTAAATGCGGTTTTGTTTGTATTAGGCATTAAAAGACTTGAAAGAAAAGTGATTTTCCGCACGTTTGCCGCTACATTTATAATGTCGGCATTTATACAGATATTTTCTTTTTTAAAACCGATTACGGATAATATGCTTTTGGCGGCTGTTTTCGGCGGTGTAATGCTGGGAGTCGGTTCGGGTTTAACAATAGTCGGCGGGGCTTCCACCGGCGGGACGGATTTCGCGGCAATAATTTTAAACAGAATTTTGAAGCACATTCCCGTGGCGAATTTTATATTGGTTATAGATTTGGCTGTCATACTTTTTTCGGGAGTTGTGTTTAAAAATACACTGTTACTTTTGTACAGCATGGTGACCTTGTATGTAAGCACACGCTTTGTGGACAAGGTAATCGACGGCTTTCGTTATGCAAGGCTTGTATATGTCATAAGCGGCAAAAGTACACAAATAGCGCAGCTTCTTTTAAATGAGCTTAATATGGGCGTTACCGCTCTTTACGGAAAGGGACTTTACTCGAATAAGGCGCAGACGGTTTTGCTTTGTGCCGTGCGCCGAAATGACTTTCCGAAATTCAGAAAAGCAGTGGAGCACGCTGATAAAAATGCTTTTATTATTCTTACCGAGGCAAATGAGGTTCTCGGTGAGGGTTTTAAATAAATCGGCAGATTATTTAAAATCTGCTTATACACATGAGGAGGATTAGTTATGAATAATACCGAATTGGAATTGATTGCTTATAAGGTGAGAAAACATGCAATTTCCGGCGTTCACAGTGCAAAGTCGGGACATCCCGGAGGCTCATTGTCGATAGCCGATATTTTGGCTGTACTGTACTTTGACTGCATGAATGTGAAGCCTGAGGATGCTAAGTTTGCCGACAGGGACAGATTTGTACTTTCAAAGGGTCATTGTGCACCGGCACTTTACGGAGTTCTTGCCGAGAAAGGATTTATTCCAAAGGAGGATATAATAACTCTGAGAAACATAAACAGTTACCTTCAGGGACATCCGGATATGAAACACATACCGGGAGTTGATATGTCAACCGGTTCACTTGGACAGGGAATATGCGCTGCAAACGGTATGGCTATGGCAGCTAAAATCGATGGCAAGGATTACCGTGTGTATACCATTCTCGGCGACGGTGAGTGTGAAGAAGGACAGGTTTGGGAAGCGGCAATGTTTGCAGCTCATTATAAGCTTGATAATCTTACGGCATTTGTTGATTTTAACGGTTTGCAGATAGACGGTGATGTTACTGCCGTTATGAATCCTACGCCGCTGGATAAAAAATTTGAAGCATTCGGCTGGAATGTAATTACAATAGATGCACATAATTTTGATGATATCAAAGGCGCGCTTGATGCTTCGAAGGCATGCAAAGGAAAGCCGACTGCGATTATAGCAAAAAGCGTTAAGGGAAAAGGAGTTTCCTTTATGGAAAATGAAGCTTCCTGGCACGGCTCGGCTCCGAATGATGAGCAGTATGCACAGGCGATAAAGGAACTGGATGCTAAAATTTCAGAATTGGAGGCTAGATTATAATGTCTGATAAAAGAATTGCTACAAGAGAATCATACGGTAAAGCATTGGCAGAACTCGGAGATAAATATGATATAGTTGTGCTTGATGCCGACCTTTCAAAATCCACGAAAACTGATACCTTCAAGAAGAAGTTCCCAGATAGATTTATAAATATGGGTATCGCCGAGCAAAATATGATGAGCACAGCGGCAGGACTTGCATCATGCGGAAAGATTGTTTTTGCAAGTTCGTTTGCTATGTTTGCTGCAGGCAGAGCGTTTGAGCAAATAAGAAATTCCATCGGATATCCTAACTTAAATGTTAAAATAGGTGCAACTCACGCCGGAATTTCAGTCGGCGAGGATGGTGCTACTCATCAGTGCTTGGAGGATATCGGTATAATGAGGACGATTCCGAACATGGTAGTTATAAATCCTGCGGATGATGTCGAGGCAAGAGCGGCAGTGGAAGCAGCGGTTAAACACAACGGACCTGTATACTTAAGATTCGGTCGCCTTGGAGTTCCGGTGATTTTTGACGAAGAAACATATAAATTTGAAATTGGTAAGGGTGTTCAGCTTAAAGACGGTAAAGATGTGACTTTGCTTGCAACCGGTCTTATGGTCGAGAAAGCTATCAAAGCCGCAGATATACTTGAAGAAAAGGGCATAAGTGCACGTGTAATCAACATACATACGATTAAGCCTATAGATAAAGATATAATTATCAAAGCTGCAAAGGAAACCGGAGCTATAGTAACGTGTGAAGAACACAATATTATAGGCGGTTTGGGAAGTGCTGCGGCGGAGGTGCTTGCCGAAAATTATCCGGCTGTTATGGAAAGAGTCGGAGTTTGCGATAAGTTCGGAAAATCCGGTGAACCGAATGCACTTTTGACGGAATACGGCTTAACGGAAGAAAGCATTGTTGATAAAGCTATCAAAGCAATAAACAGAAAATAATAATTTTAAAAGCAAAAAAGCGGGGCTTGTCCTGCTTTTTTGCTTTTAAATAAAAAGAGGAAATATAATGAAAAAATTCGTTTTTTTAGCAATAATTATAATATGTGTAATGTTATCGCCTCAGGTACTTGCGGCATCGTCCGAAATGCGTGGTGTGTGGATATCGTCGGTATATAATTTGGATTTTCCGTCTGAACCGACGGTAAGTGTGTCAAAAATGATGTCGGAAATCGACGATATAATAAAAGAATGTGCAAAAATGGGCTTTAATGCCGTTTTTTTACAGGTGCGTCCAAGCTCTGATGCTCTTTATGCTTCCGATTACTTTCCGTGGAGCAGTTATTTGACCGGTGAGCAGGGCAGAGCACCCGACAATGATTTTGACCCTTTGGAATATTGGGTAGAAAAATGTCATGAAAATTCCATGGAGCTTCACGCGTGGATAAATCCGTACAGAATTACCAAAAACGGTGATGCTGAATATGCTTCCCTTTCGACGGATAATCCGGCAGTGCTTCATCCGGAATGGATTGTTAAGTATACCGATGGTAACTATTACTACGACCCTGCAATTCCTGAGGTAAGACGGCTTGTGACGGACGGTGTGCGTGAGCTGCTTGAAAATTATGATATAGACGGAATACATATGGATGATTATTTCTATCCGGGTGCGGATTTCGATGATACTGCGCGATATGAACTTTACAATAACGGTGAATTTTCCGATATTTCCGATTGGCGAAGAAACAATGTGAACATTCTCGTTGAAAGCTTGCATAAAACCGTACATTCCGTAAAGAGTGACGCTGTTTTTGGGATAAGTCCTATAGGCATATGGGATAACATTTCTACAAATCCACTCGGAAGTAACACAAGCGGAAAAGCAGCATATTCTTCGCAGTTTGCCGATTCGGTTAAATGGGTAAAAGAGGGCTGGGTTGACTACTTGGCACCACAGATATATTGGGAGTTCGGAAATAAGGCTGCCGATTATGAAACGTTGGCTAATTGGTGGAATGATATTTTTGAAAATTCAAGGGCAAAGCTATATATAGGTCTGGCTGATTACAGATGCACCGATGCCGCAGAAAATTCTGTATGGTATAACGGTGCGGAAATCGAAAGGCAAATTAAATTCAACACAAATCTGAAAAATGTATGCGGTGAAATTCATTTCAGATATAAAATGATAAATGAAAACATTGCATTAAAGCAGAAACTCTCACAGATGTACAGACATCCGGTAATTGTGATGATTGACGGAAAAAGAATTAATTTTGACGTTTCACCTATTATCAAGGATGACAGAACCTTAGTGCCGATGAGAAAAATATTTGAGGAATTTGGATTTGATGTGGATTGGAATGACAGTATAAAGACGGTGACGGCAGCAAACGGAGATACTGTGGTGACGATGCAGGTTGAAAATGCGGATTTTTATGTGAATGATATAAAATTTACTTGCGATGTGCCGCCGCAAATAACAAACGACAGAACTCTTATTCCGATAAGGGCACTTTCCGAAGCACTTTCGTGCGATGTGGATTGGAATGATGACGATAAGACAGTTTTAATAACAAAATAACTATATTTTTGTTATTATTTTTCAAAGGATTTTTTGATTTTGCGTCGAATAACACATTAATAATAAAAAATCATTTTTGTTTAAGGGAGGAAATATATATGGGAAAACAGATTATAATTACCGTAGGCAGAGAATTCGGTAGCGGCGGACATCACATAGCAGAGATATTGGCACAGCGCTTGGACATAAAACTTTATGACAAGGAGCTTATGAGTGAAATCGGATATAATGATGATTATATAAAAGCTTATGATGAAAAGCCCGTCAGTTTCTTTATGTCAAGCAGAGTAGGACCGTACTCAAGCTCTCTTGAAGAAATGGTTGCTTCAAAAACCTTTAAATTTATAAAGGAGCTCGCAGACCGCGGTGAATCCTTTGTAATAGTGGGACGCTGCAGCGAGTATGTACTCCATGGCAACCCGAATACCTTTAATATATTTATACTCGGTGAATATGAGGAAAAATTAAAGAGAATCGAGAAGCTCTACAGCTTGGATGAAAAGAAAGCGGCGGAGCTTATAAGGAAAACCGATAAAAGCAGAAAAATGTACCATAATTACTATTGCGATACCAAATGGGGAGATTCACGCGGCTATGACCTGTGCATAAACAGCAGTAAATTAGGTGTGGAAAAAACGGCCGATTTGATTTATGATATTATAAGTAAGCAAAATGAGTTGTAATTTTTAAGGAGATTTATCAATGAATAATGAATTAAGGCAAAAATACGAAAAGTTAATTTATAATTATGCACAGAATAATTATACGAAAATGTTTCGTGAGCCTGACGGTAATTTAAAACATAAATTTATAGTTCCGGGAAGTGTATATGCAAATAGCTTATGGGATTGGGATAGCTGGCTTACAGATATTGCATTGTCCAACCTTGATTTAGATCGGGATATTTCGGAATATGAAAAGGGCTGTGTGATTAGTTTTTTGGATTTTATCGGTGAAGATGGATCGATGCCGATTTTTATTTTCCCATCTACGGATTTTTGTAAAACCAGAAAAAATACAAATATACATAAACCTAATATTGCCCAGCATGCACTTTTTATTTCCCGAAAGTATAATGACTTTGAATGGATATCTCCGTATTTTGCTGATATTGAGATGTTTATAGGCTATTATGAAAAGAATTGTAAACATGAGTCGGGTTTGTATTTTTGGATTGATGATTGTGCAATTGGTGTAGACAATGACCCCTGTACTTTTTACAGACCTAAAAGAAGTTCGGCATCAATATATTTAAATTGTTTTATGTATAAGGAACTTTTAGCGATTTCTGAAATTGCAAAAAATCTTTTATTCATAGATAAATCAAAAAAATATGCAGAAAGGGCAGAAGAGTTGAAAAAATCAATACAAGAGCATTGCTACGATGAAAGAAATGGTTTTTATTACAGTGTTGATGTTGATTTGTTGCCGATAGATGAAAATTCTAATGTGCACAAGGGTTGTCCGCGCCATTGGAATACGCTTATACGAAAAATAGATGTATGGTCGGGATTTATGACAATGTGGGCAAATATTGCAACCGAAGAACAGGCTGAACGTATGGTTTTCGAAAATTATCGTGATGAGAAAACTTTTAACGCCAGATATGGTGTACGTACACTTTCCAAACTCGAAAAAATGTATGTAGTTAAAAAGAGCGGTAATCCATCTTGTTGGCTGGGCCCTATATGGGGTATATCAAATTATATGACTTTTAAAGGATTGCTCAATTACGGATATATTGAAGATGCACTGTCACTTGCGGATAAAACAACGGAGCTTTTCGGCAAGGATATAGAAGGTTGCGGCGAAATGCATGAGTACTATGATCCTGATACCGGTGTGGGAGTGAATAATCCGGGATTTCAAAATTGGAACCTTTTGTCAATAAATATGTTTCAAGAAGTTGAAAAATATCGCTAATTAAGTTATACGCAAAAAAGGTCTGAACGAAAATGATGTGACCCCAATTTATAATAAGGAAGGAGATAGAAATGCGCGAGAAAATATTATTTGATTCAGGCTGGGTATTTCACGAGGGTGATTTTGAAAAAATACTGCCCCGTGACAAAGGACCGATATACACTCAGTCAAAAACGGAGCATATGCTTTGGGGACCGGCCGCACGCACATACAGCGCGGTGCCGGACCATTTTTCGAGATATAATGTTACAACGGATAAGTGGGAGCACGTAACTCTTCCGCACGACTACATAATCCGTCAAACACCGTGTAATGATGAAAACAATGCTTTGGGCTATTTTAAATACACCAATGCATGGTACAGGAAAAATTTCAACCTGCCGGAGGAGGACAAGGAAAAGCGCTTGACCATACTTTTTGAGGGTGTGGCAACACACGCAACAGTGTATTTGAACGGATGTGTGTTGAAACACAATTTTTGCGGCTATAACAGCTTTGAAGTGGATATAACCGACTTTGCAAAATTCGGCGAGGGAGCGGCCAACGAAAATGTTCTTGCTGTCTATACCTCGTCCGATGATATTGAAGGTTGGTGGTACCAGGGCGGCGGCATTTATCGCCATGTTTGGCTTAACAAAACGGACAGCGTGGCCGTGGACTTGTGGGGCGTTTACGCTATGCCCGAAAAAGCAGCCGACGGTAAATGGAATATTGATGTTGAAACAACGGTTGTTAATAACCGCTATCAAAATGTGACGGTTAGGGCGGTTACCGTTTTGAAGGATAAGGATGGCAACGAAAAGGTAAAGGCCTTCAGCGAGATTACGGTGGACGAAAAAAGCAAGGCTACGGCAAAGTACAGTATGCGCGTGGAAGAGCCGGTGCTTTGGGATCTTGACAACCCATATCTTTACACTGTGGAAACAAGGCTTTACGCCGACGGGGAGGAAACTGACTGTTACGAAATGCGCACCGGGTTTAGAACGTTTGAGCTTGACTCGAATAAGGGGCTTTTCCTAAACGGCAAGCACGTTAAAATAAAGGGCGTTTGCGCGCACCAGGATTTCGGTCTTACAGGCAAGGCGGTGCCGGATAACATCCACCGTTACAAGGTGGAGCTGATTAAGGAAATGGGTGCAAACGGCTATCGTACAAGCCACTATCCCCATCCGGAGGCGACAATGGATGCGCTGGACGAGCTTGGATTTATAGTTATGGATGAAACACGCTGGTTTTCATCGACCGAGGAGTCCATGGAGCAGCTTGAAATGCTTGTTAAGCGTGACAGAAACCGTCCGAGCGTGCTTTTCTGGTCGGTCGGAAACGAGGAGCCTCACCATTTGACGGAGGAAGGCCGAAGAATTTGCAAAACCATGATGTCGCGCGTCAGAAAGCTGGATAATAAAAGGGTTGTAATGACGGCCGTATCCGATGACCCGAGCGTGGCAACGGTTTATGATGAGCTGGATGCCATCGGCATTAACTATAACCTGGCAAAATATGACGGGATTCACGAAAAGTATCCCGATAAGTGCGTGTTCGCATCCGAATGTTGTGCAACGGGAAGCACGCGCGGCTGGTATGATGACGATTGCGCAGAGCGCGCCTTTATGAGTGCCTACGATAAGGACACGACAAATTGGTTTGTCGGACGCGAAAAAACATGGAAATTCATGTGCGAAAGAGAATGGGTGCTCGGCGAATATCAGTGGATTGCTTTTGAACACCGTGGCGAAACCGTTTGGCCGCGCCTGTGCTCACAGTCGGGCGCAATTGATTTGTATCTGCAAAAGAAGGATGCATTTTATCAAAATCAGTCGCATTGGACAGATAAGCCCATGGTGCACCTTCTGCCGCATTGGAACTTCGTAGGAAGAGAGGGCGAGCCCATAAAGGTTTTTGCTTACACAAACTGCACAGAGCTGGAACTTTTCTTAAACGATGAAAGCCTTGGCGTTCAACAGATTGAAAAATTCGGTCATGGTGAATGGCAGGTGAATTACGCTCCCGGCGTGCTTCGCGTGGAGGCAAGGCTTTCGGGCAAAACCGTGTGTACCGATGAAAGGGTAACAACCGGAATGGCTGAGGCTCTCAAGCTTAGACTGGAAAATACGATTAAAAAGGCAAACGGAACAGACCTTGCGCTCATTACTTGCTACTGCGTGGATAAGGACGGACGAGAGGTGCCGGATGCGATGCCCTTTGTAAGCTTTAATGCAAACAAGCTGGGCAAGGTTATTGCCACCGGGTCGGATATAACCGACAACATTCCGCCGCATATAACGGACAGAAAAATGCGAGCGGGCAGAATATCGGTTGCCGTTCGCGTGGGTACAACTCCGGGCGAGATGAAGGTTTACGCCTCGGCCGACGGACTCATCGGCACGGTGCTGACGGTTGGGCTTGAATAAAAGCTTTGGAAAAATAAAAAGCACCGGCTATGCGCCGGTGCTATATCGGCTCAATACCTTGGTTGCATAAAAATAGCGTAGCAGTCATTAAAACTACTACGCTATAGAAAGTCTAACTTTTTTGGGGTAAATCACGGTCATCCAGACATTTTATATTTGAGGTTATTTATAAATCATTCTTCGATAAATTCAAGAGGGTCCAGCGGGACAGTCCCGTTATTTTCGCGTATTTCAAAATGTAAATGCGGTCCGGTGCTGTTTCCTGTATTTCCGACGGCGGCTATCAAATCGCCCTTTGACACTTTATCGCCGACCTTTACAAAAAGTTCACTGCAATGAGCATAAAATGTGGTGTAACCGTTTTGATGATCGATTTTAACCACATATCCGTAACCGGTTTCCCAGTCGGAATACACGATGATACCACCGTCGGCAGCAGTTATATCGTCACCTTCTTTTCCGCAAATATCTATGCCCTTATGCTGTCTTGAACCTCTTTGACCGAAGCGTGATGAAAGTGTACCGTTGTACGGTGATTCAAAGTTTCCTGTCGCTTTGCCTTTCGAGATTTTTTTCGTTCCGACCAAAAGTATTTCATCTACAGCATTTGTAACCTTTTCGTCGGTAATTTTTTCACATATTGTTTTTCCGTTAAGCTTACAAATTTCTTTACTTACGGATTTTATACCGTCTGCACCTGTTTTATCAAGCTTTGTTTCACCCTCATACATGCTGCTGTCATCGACCGATACGGTTTTGTATTCAATGACTTGTTTTTCGGTTAAATTCGTATTGGTGGCAATTCGTATATATGGCACCTCAGACTTGATAATAACGGTTTTGTCGTTTCCTTCCTTATATCCGGGATTAAGTTTTTTAAATTCATCCTCAGTCATAGCATATTTTAATAATATGCTTTTGAGCTTGGTATCCGATGCAGTTTTAATTTTTTCATCAATAAAGTATGTGCCGTTAAGCATTTTTAATGCATTCTCGGAATTTTTAATCATTCCGTACGGTACGGATTCGTACATAAATTCAACATCATCACAAATCGTATATGATGATTTGTCATTTACATCGGCATATTGAGCTATAAAGTCGTTGAAGGTCTTTTGACGCACTGCATTTGACGCAAACGCAGCGATGGTTATACCATTTGACTTTACCGAATATGCTTTCTGTAAATACGGGCAGGTTTCCTTGATAGCCTCGCTTAATTTTTCTTCACTTGTCATATGTCCCTTTAAAATAAGCTTCGGTGTAAATGTGGGCTTAGCCGAAATAGCCTTGCTTCCTTTGAAATACGGTGAGAAGCTCTCGTTGATATTGTCAATCAGGTTAATTACGCAGTCTTTTGATTTTGCTGTGCCGATTACCTTACCGTCAATTATTACATTGCAGCCAAAATCAAATGTTAATAATAAAGCAGATAAAAGCAATATTAGAGCAAGACCGCAGCAGACAGCAAATGAATTTCTTCTGATTGACAGACGAAGATTCGTCAATCTTTCTTTTGATATCATTATGTCACCTCTGGTTTTCTCTTTCTATATTTTTATGCTCTTGCTTAGATGAATTTTCATATGTGTGAATTTCTTGGAATCGTTTGCCAAAAAATCACAATACATTTTGGTATTATAACACAAAGAAATTATAAAAGCAAGAAAAACTTGTAACATTTTTGTAAAATATTTGTAAACACGGTGCAATTTTATGGATGAAAAAGTTGTGTGTATCACTGCTTATGCGGATTGCGAGTGATTGATATTGTGCTCGGATATGGTTGACATTTGATACATATGTGATATATAATAATGAATAATTGATGGTTATATAATTACTTTAAATGAATGCATATATGAATTTGAGGAGAGTGTTTTATGAAAATAATTGAGAAAATGGCTGCAAAAGCAGCTGACAATTCAAAATCGGGCGTAACCATAGCTTTTCTGGGTGACAGTGTTACTCAGGGGTGTTTTGAACTATATAAGAAAGAAAACAATGCCGTAGAAACAATTTTTGATAAAAGGTATGCGTATTCAAGCTATGTGTATGACATATTCTGCACATTGTACCCATCGGTTTCCGTAAATATAATTAACGCCGGAATAAGCGGTGATTGTGCTCCGAGCGGATTTGAGAGAATTGACAGAGATGTACTGTGTCACAAGCCCGACCTTACGGTGGTGTGCTATGGATTAAATGATTGCGGTCGTGAACCGGAATGTGTATCAAGGTATACTTCGGCGCTTGAAAAGATATTTGACCGTTTGGCAGAGGAGAAATCCGAAATTATATTTATGACACCAAATATGATGAATACCAAGGTGAGTGTGCACATTCATGACGTTGATATGAGAAATATTGCCGAGGATAAGGCTATGCTTCAGAATGACAGCATATTTGATGCGCATATCGAAGCTGCACGTGCCATTTGCCGAGAAAGGAGCATACCTGTTTGCGATTGCTATGCCGTATGGAAAAAGCTTGCCTCTTCGGGGGTGGATACGACCGAGCTTCTGTCAAATAAAATAAATCACCCCACACGTGAGATGAATAAGCTTTTTGCCATCGAGCTTGTAAAAACCATGTTTTGTGAGTGATTTTCGGTACTAAGGCTATTGAAAGCTAATCCGTGAATAATAGGTAAATGCACAAAAGTTTTTCAGATATTAAAATTTTATCTTGACACATCAAATAAAATTTTGTATAATTAGTAAGTAAGATTTTGTCTTAACCCGTTATGTGTTAGAAAGACAGGCAGTAACGGAGGGAGGGAATTTTCATGGCAGAAATCAGAATTAAAGACAATGAATCTTTAGATAGCGCTCTTCGCAGATTCAAAAGGCAGTGTGCAAAATCAGGTGTTTTATCCGAAATCAGAAAGAGAGAACATTACGAAAAGCCCAGTGTTAAGCGTAAAAAGAAGTCAGAGGCTGCGAGAAAACGTTCTTATAAATAAATAATAATATCCGTTTTGGTCAGGAGGGGATATTTGTGAGCTTAAAAGAAAATCTGGCACAGGATCTGAAGTTGTCCATGAAAGAAAAGGATATAGTCAGAAAAAATACTGTTCAGGGAATCAGAGCCGCAATCTTGCAAACAGAAAAGGATAACCGAATTGAGCTTGACGATCAAGGTGTTATTGATGTCATTGCCAAGGAACTTAAAAAACGCAAGGATGTATTACCTGAATATGAAAAAAGCGGCAGAGATGATTTGATAACACAATTAAACAGAGAAATAGAAATAGTAATGGGTTATTTACCTTCCCAATTATCTGAAGACGAGTTAGACGAAATTATAAAGGCTGCTGTAGAAAGCACAGGTGCTTCTACTAAGAAGGACATGGGTAAAATTATGGCGGCGGTTCTGCCTCAGGTAAAAGGCAGAGCAGATGGTAAGCTTGTAAATAAGCTTGCTTCAAAATATCTTATGTAAAAGCATTCGGGAGCGATTATTCGCTCCCTTTGTGTTTACAAAATTTAAAGAGGAGTTATTTATCGTGTTTAAGAGATTTTATCCTGATAAAATGGCTGATGATGTTTTTCGGCTGGATGAAGAATTTTATAAATGTAACGGAATAAAAGGGGTTATATTCGATATTGACAATACACTTGTCACTCACGAAACGTTGATTCCGACCGAGGAAATCAAGAATTATTTTGAATTTTTGAAAAAATCAGGTATAAAAGCAGCGATTGTATCGAATAATTATGACGAAAGGGTTAAACCCTTCTGCGAACCTCTTAATGTTCCGTATATTTCACGTGCGTGGAAACCGTTTAAAAAACATCTGCGAAAAATTCCGGAGATGTTTTCACTGCCTGTCGATAAAATATGCTTGGTTGGCGACCAGATATTCACTGACATATACGGCGGAAAGCGGATGGGTTTTCATACGGTTTTGGTTACAGCTGTCGGAGAAAATGAAACAGGATTTGTGGCGTTTAAGAGGATATTTGAGAAAATGGTCATTAATGAATATTTGAACAGTTGAAACAGCGCAGAAATTGTGGAAGTTGCCCTAAAAAGAATAAAAAAAGAAAAAAATGAAAAAAAGTGTTGACAAACAGGGAAGGATGTGGTAAGATAATCAAGTCGTTTGCGGAGAGCAACAAAGCGGAGCGGCACTTGGTCTTTGAAAAATGAACAGCATA
>CAYRGA010000034.1:10898-15432 GCA_964423705.1 uncultured Oscillospiraceae bacterium | reverse complement strand
ATAAAATTCTTAAAGCCTACGGCTTTTGCGGTCGTTCGACCGCCGTGTCAATAGACGGCGTCGAATGAGGCGGAGAAAGCGGAATTAATTCGAAAATCCAATATTAAAAACGTAAGTTTGGAGCTTGAAAAATTATGAATTTCATTAAACGTATTCTGCCGATTCTTTGCATATCGGTCGTTACAGTAATTGTTTCACAGCTTTTGTACGGCAATATAATGAAAACTGAAGAAAAGCGCTGTTGGCAGGAGCTTAAAACGACAGTGGCTGATGTAAACAATGAGATAGATATTAAGCTTAATGACGAAATATCAAAGTTGCATCTCATAGAAACCATTATGACAAACAGCAGTGACATTTCCACCAAGGAATTATCATTTCTGCATCTTGATAAGCTCCAGCCGAAAACCATTTTTGCGAGGATAGATGTGCTATATCCCGATAATACGTTGATATCAAACGGAAAGATGATTGATATCGGCTCGGAGATTGATTATGAGGAAATTCGGTCACGCGGAGAGTACCTTACAGAGAGAATGACAGACTTCATGACCGGCAAGCTGTGTATGTATTACGTTCTTCCAATTTCGGATGCCAACAATTCCTCAGCTGTATTGATAGGCATGATTGATTTGGAGATTTTCGACGATTTATTTAAGCCCGTTATTTACAACGGTGAGGCGAATATATGCATTATAGATGCCAAAGACGGCAATTATATCATGGACAGCTGGCATAAAAAGCTCGGAAATGCATATCAGCTTGGTGACCGCAAGCTTTTAAAGAAATTTGAACATGTGAATTTTAAGGAGGATTTAAAGAACCTTAAAACCGGGGCAATTGCCTTCGTATCGCAGACAACTGGCGAGAATCTGTATATGTATTATACGCCGCTCAAAGCTTTCGGTTGGCAAACGGCTGTATTCGCTCAGGAGGATGTGCTGTTTTCGAATGTCATATCCGTGAGAAAAAAGTTTTTTGTGGTCGGAATAGTTGAATTACTGCTGCTTTTGATATACTTTTTATGGAATACGAATCTTATACAAAAGCTCCAGAGGAGCCATTCCGATATGGAGTCGAAGAATGAACAGCTTAAATTTTTAAGTTACCGCGATATGCTGACTGCTCTGTATAACAGACATAAGTACATGGAACTGATAAATTCGTCGGCAGCTAATGTACTCACCAAAACCGGAGTAGCGTATGTCGATTTAAATGGGCTTAAGCAGGTAAATGACAGCAAATCCCACAATGCCGGAGATGAATATATTTGCAGTATGTCGAGAATGTTGAACGATGTTTTCGGTGAGAACTGCTACCGCATCGGCGGCGATGAGTTTGTGGTGGTGATGTTCGGCATTGCCGAAACTGCGTTTGAAAGATGTATAGAGGAATTAAAGATAAATATGGATGTCGGTAATGTCAGTGCCGCAGTGGGTTATGTATGGGAAGAAACCACTGTCGGTCTGAAAAATATGCTTATAAGAGCAGAAAAAAAGATGTATGCCGAAAAGAAAAAACATTATGATTTTTTAAAATGACAGAGAAGGATTATTATGAAATTTTTAATTGTCGTGGATATGCAGAATGATTTTATAACGGGCAGCTTAGGAAGCGCAGCTGCTGAGTCGATTGTACCCAAGGTCGTCGAAAAAATAAAAAGCTTTGACGGCGAAGTTATATTTACACGTGATACGCATTTTGAGGATTATATGCAGACCCGAGAGGGGAGAAAGCTCCCCGTAGTTCATTGTGTAAAGGATACCGCAGGCTGGCAGATTTGTGACGAATTAGTGCCGTATGTCAAAAAGGCAGTGGATAAAATCACGTTCGGAAGTCTTGAACTTCCCGATATAATCAGAACATACGGAGAATCGGTCGATGAAATAGAGCTATGCGGATTGTGTACGGATATCTGTGTTATATCAAATGCAATGATACTGAATGCGGCATTCCCGGAAACGGTTATCAGGGTTGACAGCAACTGTTGTGCGGGAGTGAGCGCTGAGAGCCACACTGCCGCACTGGAGTCGATGAAATCGGTGCACATTGAGGTGTGCTGCTAATCGGCAGCTGCTGTAAAATAGAATATTTATAGTGTTGTATCAGAAAAGTTTCGGCATTTTATATTTGCCATTATTTTTCTGATATTGTTTTAACAGTGAAGTTTTCGTTTCCGTCAGCGGATACTATTATTGTGCCGTCTGTGTCGGTACGATATAGCTTTATGCCTTTGTTTTTCAAAATATCCACAACCTCCGGCGAAGGGTGTTTGTAGCTGTTGTTTTCACCGCAGGATATAACGGCTGCTTTCGGTGATACGGCACTTATGAACTTGTCGGATGATGCCGTGTTCGAACCGTGGTGACTTACCTTTAAAATGTCCGCATCGATATCGGTTTCCGCCAGCTTGTTTTCGACAGCCTTGTTGATGTCACCCGTAAAGAGCAGTTCCGTGCTTTTATATGCGATTTTAACCACGAGAGACGAATTGTTAAGGTCGTTATATTCGTCCTTTTCGGGTGAAATTATACTGATTTTCAGCTTGTTCTCGTTTAAGATATCCATTCCTTTTTCGGCAAGGCAGGTGTTTGTATTATGTTCCTCAATGGTATCCAAAAGGTTTTCAAATATTCTGCTGTTCGCTTCCTTGTCTGTCATGTACAATGTTCCTATTTCCAAATTATTTATTATGGTCGGCATACCGCCGATGTGGTCTGCATGCGGGTGAGTAGCCACCAGGTAATCGATTTTTGTGTAGTCCAATGCTTTTATGTATTCAATGATTTGTTCTCCGTTTTTTAAGTTTCCGGCATCTATCAGCATGGTTTCACCGTTTGGCAGTTCTATAAATGTGCTGTCTGCCTGTCCCACGTCTAAGAAGTGGGCAGTGATTTTTTTAGAGTCGTACGTAGCTTGTTTTTCGGGAATTGGACGAGTGGCATACAGAATCACACTCACTGCCGCCACAGTTATTAAAAAAAACAATAAAACTTTTTTGATTTTTTTCGTCATGGTAAACCTCCGATATACATTAAGATTTAGAATTAAATATACTTACACATATACTATAACATATAAAATATGTTGTTTCAAATTATTTAACGTATATTTTTCGACTATTTTTGACAAATTACGGGTTATAATAGAAGAAAATCATTAGGAGGCAAATAAATATGTACGAACAGTTTATTAGGACACGTATTACGCAGCTTAGAGTAAACAAGGGCGTTTCCGAATATAAAATGAGCTATGACCTTGGTCACAGCCGCGGATATATAAATAACATATCATCCGGAAAATCCTTGCCGCCGATGGGAGAGTTTGTTGCGATATGTGATTATTTTAATATTACACCAAAGGATTTTTTTGATGATGGAATTAAGAATCCGGAGCTTATAAATAAGGCGGTAGAGGGTTTAAAACAGCTGAACGACAGTGATGTTGAATTGATTTTAAATAATATATACAGACTCATAGAAAAATAACTGTTTGTATTGCAATTATTTTAAAAGCGGTATATAATAAAAAAAGCTTATACATATGACTGAAGAAGGAGAGATTGTATGGATTATATACAGCTTGAACATATGAGGATATCGCGGATTGTTTTGGGGTGTGACAGATACGGTGAGCAAATCGACTACGATACAGCACATCGGATTATAGATACTTACAGGGAGCTTGGCGGAAACATGCTGGATACAGCCAGGATGTATACCGACGGTAAAAGTGAAATGACAGTAGGTCGCTATTTGAAGGAAACCGCGTCAAGAAAGGATTTTTATATATCCACAAAGTGCGCTCATCCCGCAGACGGCATTTCACGGCTGAATCGGGATGATATTTTATATGATGTGGATAAAAGCATAAAGACAATGGATATAGATTATATAGACCTTCTGTGGCTTCATCGCGATGACGAAAGCGTAAATGTCGAATCGATTGTCGATATACTTGATGAGCTGGTATGCGACGGTGCGGTAAAGGCTGTCGGCGTTTCAAATTGGAGAGGCGAAAGAATAGAAAGGGCAAATAATTATGCGCGATTAAACGGAAAAACACAGATTTGCGCAAGTCAGATACTTTATAATATGGCTAAATGCAGATATTACTGGGACGACACACTCGTATATATGGAGCAGCCCGGCGAAAGAGAGTTTTATAAAAAGACCAAAATGCCGGTTTTCGCCTTTTCCTCACAGGCGAAGGGTTTTTTTGAAAAGTATGCCGAAAATTCTTTGTCGGATAAAAGCCGCGACAGATATTATAACGATACCACAATTAAAACATATAATGCTATATGCGAAAACGCTGAGGCACACGGAAATACATTGTCCTTCGAGGCACTTGATATGCTGGTTAAACAGTCGGATTTTGAAGTGCTTCCGATAATAGGGGCATCAAACGTAAATCAGCTTAAGTGTACATTTAATATACAATGACTTGCCTGAGATGATGTATGTACGACCGCATAAACAACGTTTACCACCTCATTCGAATTTTGCTGCGCAAAATCCACCTTCCCTATCTA
>CAYRGA010000034.1:0-10798 GCA_964423705.1 uncultured Oscillospiraceae bacterium | reverse complement strand
GGGGAAGGCTTATGACGGGCGGCCCCGTGTGGTTGCCCCTACGATTTACGCTTGTTCGTAGGGGTGGACGACCCTGTCCGCCCGTGTACAGGGCAATTAAATTGAGCGGATTGTGACGTTTACCACCTCATTCGAATTTTGCTGCGCAAAATCCACCTTCCCTATCTAGGGGAAGGCTTATGACGGGCGGCCCCGTGTGGTTGCCCCTACGATTTACGCTTGTCCGTAGGGGCGGACGACCCTGTCCGCCCGTCAAATACATTCGTGCAACATAAAAAGGAACGGATGCAATCGCAATCCGTTCCTTTTTGCTCAGTTATCACCCGCGGGGACTTTATCCTTAAACAGAATCCCGACAGACCACAGCCCGGCGATACCGACCACGGTATATATTATCCGTGATATCAAAGCTCCCTGACCACCGAAGATAAATGCGACGAGGTCGAAGCCGAACAAGCCGACAAGCAGCCAGTTTATGGCACCTATGATAACCAAGGTAAGTGCTGTATTATCTAACATAACTATCAACTCCGAAAAAATTTTAGGTTCTTCAGAACGATAGTATTTTATGTCACAAATTTGATAAAAAACCCGGTAAATTTATCCAATCAATTTTTATTTACGCCAGGTGTGCGGAGCGAGCAATATCAATATCGGGAATATCTCCAGTCTGCCAATAAGCATATCCAGTGACAGCACCACGGTAGACAGCTGAGAATAACACGAGAAATTACTCATCGGGCCGACCTTCGCAAGACCGGGACCTATATTATTAATAGCCGAGGCAACGGCTGTGAAATTGGTCGTGAAGTCGAAGCCGTCCAGACTTATCACGAGCAGCGAACCGGCGAAAATTATAAGGTACGCCGCCATGTACACATTAATCGTACGGATGGTTTCATGCTCTATCACATGTCCGTTCATCTTAACCTTAAACATGGTTTTCGGGTGCGCGCCGATTCTTATTTCCTTTACAATGGTTTTAAAAAGGATGATTACACGCGACACCTTTATACCACCGCCTGTACTTCCTGCGCATGCGCCCACGAACATCAAAAGCACCAGTATCGTTTTTGAAAACGACGGCCACAGGTTGAAATCGCAGGTCGAATATCCGGTAGTGGTTATTATTGATGCGACCTGAAATGCGCTGTGCTTCACGGAATCGAAAACATTCCCGAAAATATCAAAGCAATTTATACTTATGGCTATTATCGATGCGAGAATGATACCGAGGTAGCAACGAAGTTCGTCCGATTGAAGGGCAAGCTTGAATTTTCGTATAAGCATCAAGTAATACAGCGAAAAATCCACGCCGAACAAAATCATGAAAACGGTGATTACTATTTGCTGATACGAGGTGTAGTCGGTAAGTCCTGAATTTTTTATCGCAAATCCGCCTGTTCCCGCCGTCCCGAATGACAGTGTAAGCGCATCGAAAACATCCATGCCACCTAATATCAGAAGCAGTATCTCCACCAGTGTCATAACAATGTATATCTCATAGAGGATTTTTGCGCTTACCTTAATATTTGGCACCAGCTTACTCACCTTAGGACCGGGGCTCTCGGCTTTAACGAGGAAGAAATTATTACTTCCCGAAAGCGGCAACAATGCCACCAAAAACACCAAAACTCCCATACCGCCTATCCAGTGTGTAAAGCTTCGCCAGAAAATGAGCGACTTCGGCAGTGCCTCGACATCCGTCAGAATGGATGCACCTGTCGTCGTAAATCCCGACACGGTTTCAAAAATCGCATCGATGTAGTTCGGAATATAGCCCGAAATACGGAAAGGAAACGCGCCGACCAAGCTCAGCAATATCCAGCTGGCAGCCACGGTCACGAAGCCTTCACGGGCATATATACTTTTATTTTTCGGAGTTCCCACCGACAGCAAAAGTCCCATGCCGAAGGTGGCTATGATACAAGCCGAAAAAATGCAGACTTCGTTAAGCTCCCTATAAACAGCAGCACAGATAAGAGGCAGCAGCATACATAGTGCCTCTATTCTCAAAACCCATGCCAATACGTGTCTTATAACCTTATAATTCATTTTAATCCCTTACTTTAAAATATCATTAATATCCTTAAATCCCGATTTCAGTGTGACGACTATAACCGTATCACCCATGAGAATCATATCACGGCCGCGAGGTATGATGACCTTTCCAGCGCGGCTTATGCATGCGATAAGTATATTGTCCTTAAGCGAAAGGCTGTCAATCCTCTTATCAAGAATCGGGGAATTTTCTTTTATGCGAAATTCCAACGCTTCGGCTTTATCGTCCAGAATAAGATGCATCGTTTCTATGTTGCTTTCAATGGAATTTTGAGTTGCACGCACAAAACGCACAATGTACTCGGCAGTGATGTTTTTCGGATATATGGTAGTTCCGAGATTCAGTCTGCCTATAACCTCATCATAGGCGATTCTGTTTATTTTCGTAATGATTTTCGCTTTTGATTTGCTTTGTGCGAAAAGCGAAAGCAATATGTTTTCCTCGTCGATGTTTGTAAGCGAAACAACGGAATCGGCATTTTCAAGTCCTTCTTCAAGCAGAAGTCTGTTATCGGTGCCGTCGCCGTTTATAATCTCCGCCTTCGGCAGAAGCTCGCACAGCTTTTCACATTTGCTCTCACTCTGCTCTATGATTTTAACTTTTATACCAGTTTGCAAAAGCTGTGATGCCAGGTAATACGCCGTTTCTCCGCCGCCTATAATCATAGTGTCTTTGACACTGTTCGTTTTTATGCCTATTTTCTTAAAGAAATAAGTCACGCTTTTTATGGAGCCCACGATGCTTATGGCATCGCCGCTTTTAAGTACGAAATCACCGCCCGGTATGAAGGCTTCGCCGTCACGCTCAACGCCGCACACCAGTATATCGCAGTTGAGCTTTGACACTATCTCATACACCTGCAAATTATCGAGCAGTGAATTTTCGGGGATAATAAATTTCAGAATCTCTATTCTGCCCTTGGCGAAGGTATCTATTTCGATTGCCGACGGGAAGCGGAGGATTCTGGCTATTTCGCTTGCCGCGGTACGTTCAGGATTTATCACCATGGCAAGGCCAAGTTCTTCTTTTATAAGATGCAAATTTTTACTGTATACAGGAGTGCGCACTCTGGCGATGGTCCTATCAGCCCCGAGCTTTTTAGCCATGAGGCATGCCATGAGGTTAAGCTCGTCCGAACCTGTGACAGCTATAAATATATCGGCGGTTTCAACGCCCGCCTCCTTTAAAACATCGGTATCCATGCCGTTTCCGACAACACCCATGATATCGTAATTATTGATTATGGTTTGAATAGTATTATAGCGGAGGTCAATCACGGTGATATTATGTCCGCTTTCTTCTTCAAGGCTCACAGCCAAGGTCTCTCCCACTTTTCCGCAGCCCAGAATAATAATATTCATTATGCTTTGCTCCTTTAAAATAAATTATTTATCCGCAGGCGGATTTTAACATTAAATACATTTTATACACTGCCGACAGTTATGTCAAGTGTTTTTTTCGTTGTTTTCGGTATCTTTAATGTTTCTTTACCGCGTCGACGAAGAGAAAGCACTTTTATACGAAAAGTTTGAACATAAATTCGGTACTTGCTATTGATTTGTTTTTTCGTTTGTGTTAAAATTAGGATGAATAAACAGAAGTGTTTGACGTTTAATAATAAAACTTATGGGGTGAATTTATGGAGGAACATATGTTCAGCGTAAATCTGAAAAAGCTGGTCGACGAATTCGGGCTGGAAATCATCTTCAAATCGGATGATTATGATGACGTAAAGGTCGTAAACAATGAAGTCAACCGTCCCAGCCTTCAGATAGCAGGTTTTTTTGATTATTTCGATAATACCAGAGTGCAGGTCATAGGTAAGGTAGAGATATCATACATTAATAAAATGACTTCGGAAGAAAAAACAAGATCGCTTGAAAAGCTGTTTGAACAGAAGCTTCCCGTTGTTATCGTGACGAGGGACATGGAGATTCCCGACGAGATGTATAAGCTCGCAGAAAAGTACAACACGACACTCGCCAGGACGAAAATGCCCACCTCACGCTTTGTGAGTGCACTTATTGCGTTTTTAAACATTGAGCTGGCACCACGCATGACTACGCACGGAGTGCTGGTGGAAGTATACGGTGAAGGTGTCCTCTTGCTGGGTGACAGCGGTGTGGGAAAGAGCGAAACCGCGATTGAGTTGGTAAAGAGAGGTCATCGATTGGTGGCGGACGATGCTGTCGAGGTTAAGCGTGTTTCCGATAAATCACTATTGGGAAGTGCTCCAGACATTATAAGGCATTTTATAGAGCTTCGCGGTATCGGCATCATAGATGTCAAAATGATATTCGGTATGGGTGCCGTAAAAAACACAGAAAAAATCGATTTGATTAT
Organism: uncultured Oscillospiraceae bacterium; assembly: GCA_964423705.1. Lineage (GTDB taxonomy): Bacteria > Bacillota > Clostridia > UMGS1810 > UMGS1810 > CAKSIN01. The sequence continues at coordinate 6,393 of CAYRGA010000034.1, read as the reverse complement.
AAATCTGGAGGTATGGCAGTCGAAAAAGCAATATGACAGACTGGGACTTACAACTCAGTATACGGAGCTTCTCGGCATAAAAATCCCCTCGCTTACCATACCGGTTAAGCCCGGGCGAAATCTTGCCGTTGTCGTTGAGGTGGCCGCCATGAATCACCGTCAGAAGAAGATGGGTTATAATGCCGCCGAGGCGCTCAACAGCAGACTTATAAATGAAATGGAATCTAAATCATAAAAAAGGAGAAATCAAAATGTATTACATAGGTATAGATATAGGAGGAACCGGCGTAAAGGTCGGCATCGTTTCCGAGGAAGGTAAAATTTTAACCAAGGCTTCGGTCGATACAAACGTAAAGGCAGGCTACAAGGGCATGGTATCGGATATCGCCGAGCTTATAAACAAGGTGACAGCCGACGAGAAAATCTCTATGGACGACGTTAAATCCATAGGTATAGGCTGCCCCGGCTCCATAGACGACAGAAACGGTGTCGTTATTTATTCAAATAACCTTGACTTTGTAAATGTGCCGCTCTGCGATGAACTTAAAAAATACTTTGATAAACCGATATATATAAACAACGATGCGAACTGCGCGGCTTTGGGTGAGTTCTTCGCTTTAAACGACGATACGGTCGAGGATTTTGTGGCGATTACACTCGGAACCGGTGTCGGCGGCGGTGTGATTATAAACAGAAAGCTGTATACAGGCTTTAACAGTGTCGCAGGCGAGCTGGGACACACTGTTATCAATGTAGACGGCGAGCCGTGCACCTGCGGCAGACGCGGCTGCTGGGAGGCATATGCATCTGCTACCGCACTTATAAGAGAAACGGTTAAAGCCGCCGAAAAGAACCCTGATTCGCTTGTTGCTGCGCTCATTAAAGAGAACGGCGGAAAATGCAACGGCAAAATCCCGTGGGATGCCATGCAGGCAGGTGACGAGGTCGGCAAAAATGTAATTGAAATGTATGTTAAATACGTATCTGAGGGTATAATAAATCTTGTGAATATATTCCAGCCGAATGTTATAGCTATCGGCGGCGGCATCAGCAGACAGGGGGATAACCTTTTGAATCCCGTGAAGGAATATATAGCGGGCAAGTGCTACGGAGGCGACCTGGTGCCGCCGTGCAAGGTTGTAATGGCTCAGCTCGGAAACGATGCCGGCATAATAGGTGCTGCATTTTTGGGCAAATAATCCGATTATACTTTCGTCGGAAGTGTAATGTATATTCACTTGGGCGTTGCCCTTATCGAAATATGACAGGAGTGGCTTGAAATTAAAAGTATTGAAACTATACTTAAGGAATGTTTAACCGACAGCGAAATATTTGAAAACGAACCCATGATGAAGCATACTACCTTCAAAGCAGGCGGATATGCAAGGTACTTCGCTGTGCCGGACAGCATTGATAAGCTGTCCGTGCTTATCTCGGTGCTCAAAGAAAACAATGCCGAATATTTGATTATGGGCAATGGCTCAAACATGCTTGTATCAGACAAGGGCTATGACGGTGTTGTGGTGAATATCGGAAAAAAATTGTCCGCAGTCACCGTAGACGGAGAGCGCATTACCGCTCAGGCGGGGGCTCTGCTTTCATCGATAGCTTCTGCGGCACTGGCAAATTCACTGGAGGGTTTTGAATTTGCATCCGGTATACCGGGAAGTCTGGGCGGTGCAGTCGCCATGAATGCGGGTGCATACGGCGGGGAGATGAAGGATGTCATACTCAAAACAGAGTATATAGATGCCGATGGCTGCATGCGGACGGTAATCGGTGATGAACATAACTTTGGCTACCGCAGGAGCAGATTTGAAAACGGCGAGGTCATTTTATCGTCGGTTATCGAACTTAAGCGCGGAAACCGAGATGCCGTAAAGTCACTCATGGATGAGCTTAATTCAAAACGACGTGAAAAACAGCCGCTTAACCTACCCAGTGCCGGCAGTACGTTTAAAAGGCCGGAGGGGTATTTCGCTGCGAAACTTATAGATGATGCCGGACTGCGGGGATATCGCGTAGGCGGAGCCTGCGTGTCGGATAAACACTGTGGATTCATAGTGAATACCGACGGTGCCTCAAGCAGTGACATCTATGAGCTTATAAAACATGTCAGAAAGACTGTTTACGATAAATTTAACGTGTATTTGGAAACTGAAGTGAAGCTTATCGGAAATTTTGAATAAGCTTTTGCAACGGGGGAATTAAAATGGAATTTGTGGTAATAACAGGAATGTCGGGTGCCGGAAAAAGCCAGACGATTAAATATATGGAGGATATGGGCTTTTACTGTGTCGATAATATGCCTCCCAAGCTTTTTGCGAAGTTTGCCGAGATTTGTTCATCGTCGGACAGTGCTATTACAAAGGTGGCATTTGCGATTGATACAAGGGGCGGAGTGCTTTTTTCAGAGCTTATAGAATGTATAGACGATTTCGAGAAAAACATCGGAAGCTGCGATTTGCTGTTTCTGGATGCAAACACCGATACACTTGTTAAGCGGTATAAAGAAACACGCCGCACGCATCCGCTTGCCCAAGGCGGTAAGCTGATAGCCGGTATCGAAACCGAGCGCGAAATGCTCCGTGACATACGCGAAAAAGCGGATATAGTCATAGACACATCCGTGCTTAAACCAAAGGAGCTTCGCGACAAGCTGCGTGAGGCGTTCGAGATAGAAGCGGAAGCGGAGTCAATGCAGATAAATGTACTTTCCTTCGGCTTTAAATACGGCTTGCCGATTGATTCCGATTTGGTTTTCGACGTCAGATTTTTACCGAATCCGTTTTATATACCGGAGTTGAAGGAGAAAACGGGACTTGACCGTGAGGTCAGTGATTATGTTAAAAATTCTCCGATTACGGCTGAATTTACGAATAAATTGATGGATATGATAGACTTTTTGATTCCGCATTATACGGAGGAAGGCAAATCGAACCTGGTTATTGCCGTAGGCTGTACCGGGGGTAAGCATCGCAGTGTAACTGTCGCCAATGAAGTGTATTCGTTTTTGGTATCAAAGGGTTTAAACGCAGATATTACCCATAGGGATATAAACAAAGGCAGATAATTACCGGAGGTATTATGAAAAATTTGTCTGAAACAAAAATCGTAGCAATCGGCGGCGGAACAGGTCTTTCCACCATGCTCCGCGGTGTGAAACGCTTCACATCGAATATAAATGTTATTGTTACCGTATCCGATGACGGCGGAAGTTCGGGAGTGCTTCGTGAGGAAATGAACATACTGCCGCCCGGAGATATACGCAACTGCATCGTAGCTTTGGCGAACACGGAGGATATGCTGAAAAAGCTTTTCGGATATCGTTTTGACTGCGGTAAGCTTAAGGGGCACAGCTTCGGAAATTTATTTTTGGCTGCAATGACGGATTTGACTGGAGATTTTGAAAATGCTATCGAGCAGATGAGCTCGGTACTCGCCGTTAAGGGGCATGTATTGCCCGTGACGAAGGAGGACGTGTACATAAAGGCTGTCTTGAAAAACGGGAATCAGGTATTCGGTGAATCCAATATACCCAAGGTCTGCATCGCGGAAAACAGTGCGGTGGATAGGATTATCATGGAGCCGTCAAGCGCGAAGGCATTCGGAAAGTGTATCGATGCGATAATGGATGCCGATTTGGTTATACTGGGACCCGGAAGCCTGTATACAAGCATTATACCGAACCTTCTTATCGACGGCATAACCGATGCACTTATGAGCACAAGTGCCAAAAAAGTGTATGTGTGCAATGTCATGACACAGCCCGGTGAAACGGACGGCTATAATGCTTTGGATCATGTTCATGCGATAGAACGACATTCCGCAAAGGGCATTGTCGATGTTTGCATTGCAAACAATGCCGTTTTGGATGAAAAAACGCTTGTGAGATATTTGAGTCAGCGTTCGGAGCCGGTCGTAGCGGATGAAAACAGCTTTAAAAGAGAGGGTATACAGCTTATAGCCGATAATCTTATATACATAGACGAGAATGACAAGGTTAGACATAACTACATACGGTTGGCAGATATAATCTTGTCACAGATATCTCCATCCTCCAAGACGGAGAATATCACAGAATGACAGACGGTATCCGTGTTTTCTGCGGATGCTTATAATTAAAATGTTCGGTGGAGGTTCATGCCTGTGCCGATGTGTTGAATTATGGGGATATTTCCCGCATTGAATATGCAAAAATAGCAGGTGATGAATTGTGTCATTTTCTTCAGATACAAAAAATGAACTGGTAAAGGTTAAAAATCCGAATCAATCCATTGCTTTGTGCGAATTGATGGGTGCTGTAGCCTTCGGCGGTAAATTCAAGCATGAAAACGGCGGTATGATTATTCAGATTGTCACAGAGAATCCGAAAATAGCAAGGCGTATATACCAGCTTGAAAAAGAAGCCGCAGCAGTAAATGCAAAAATTAAAATACATAAAACTTCAAATGGAAATACATATTATCAGGTGTGTACGGAAAATTCAAATGCTATGGCGGTTATGCTGAAACTGGGCTTTATCGAGAAGCCGTCCGACGTGAATTACTTCACCTTCTTCAGAGCAAACGATGAGCTTTTGAGCAATACCGCAAAAAGAAAGGCATTTTTGCGCGGAGCATTTCTTACCTGCGGCTCGGTGATGAGCCCGGAAAAGAAATATCATATGGAATTTGTAACATCGAATTACGGACTTCATAATGACCTCTATGCGACAATGCTGGCACTCGGATTAAAGCCGCGCGTCGTCATAAGGAAAAGTAACTTTGTGGTGTACTTCAAAAGCTCCGATGAAATAGCCGATATACTCACGGCGATGGGTGCTTTCGGTATGCTTATGAGCTTTCACAATGCTAAAATTATAAAGGAAATACGTAATAATGTAAATCGAACCATAAATTGTGAATCGGCAAATATGCAAAAAATGATAGATGCTTCGGTAGCCCAGGTTCAGGCAATAGAGAAGCTTATGATTAATAACAGGTTTGACAGTTTACCCGAAAATCTTAAGGAGGTAGCTCGGCTTCGACTTGAATACCGCGAATGTACTTTAAAGGAGCTCGGCGAGATGCTAAATCCGCCGCTCGGAAAGTCCGGTGTTAATCATCGTTTGCGTAAAATTCAGGAGATGGCGGATAATTGCTGATGGAGAAGTTTGTACATTTACATGTCCATACAGAGTACAGTATACTTGACGGTGCCGCTAAAATTGCCCCATTGCTGGATCGGGCATCCGAGCTTGGGTTTAAAAGCATGGCTGTTACCGATCACGGTGTTATGTACGGCGCGGTTGAATTCTATGATGCAGCTCTTAAACGCGGCATAAAACCCATAATCGGCTGCGAGGTCTATACGGCTCCGAACAGCCGTTTCGGCAGAACTCACGGTATCGATTCATCATACGGTCATTTGATTTTACTTGCGAAGGATAATGAAGGATATAAAAATCTAATGGCTTTGGTGTCATATGCTTTTTTGGAGGGCTTTTATTACAAGCCGAGAGTGGACAAGGAGCTTTTGAGAAAACACTCAAAGGGTCTTATAGCGCTGAGCGGATGCCTCAAAGGTGAGGTCAGCTCGTATTTGGCGGACGGAAACTACACTAAGGCACTGGTTTCGGCGAAGGAATACGCCGACATCTTCGGAGAAGAAAATTTCTATTTGGAAATACAAGACCATGGTATCCCCGAGGAGAAAGCTGTCATAGAAGGTATGCTCAGACTATCGGAGGAAACGGGGCTTAAGCTTGCGGCTACAAACGATATTCACTATATAAACCGCGAGGACAGTATACTGCAGGATGTTTTGACGTGTATACAAACCGGAAAGAAATTGAACGACAGCGACAGACTGAAATTTTTCGGACAGGAATTTTATTTAAAATCCACCGAGGAGATGACGGAGTTGTTTTCGTATGCTCCGAGTGCCGTTGCAAATACGGCGGAGATTGCTGCACGGTGTAATGTGGAGCTTGATTTTACAAAAGTACATCTCCCTAAAATAGAAATTAATACGGACTGCACACATTTTGAATATCTGAGAAAACTGTGCTATGACGGTGCCGACTTAAAATATAAAAATGTCACCTCGGAAATCCGCAAGCGTATGGACTATGAACTCGGCATCATAGAGAAGATGGGATACACCGATTATTTCTTGATAGTATGGGATTTTATAAAATACGCCAAGGACAGCGGTATACCTGTAGGTCCGGGGCGTGGAAGCGCCGCCGGAAGTATCGTATCATACTGCTTGAACATAACCGAGATAGACCCGCTTGAATACGGGTTGGTTTTTGAGCGCTTTTTAAATCCGGAGCGTATAAGTATGCCGGATATAGATATAGATATCTGCAATGAACGCCGTGACGAGGTAAAAGCTTATGTTTCAAAA
>CAYRGA010000033.1:0-15702 GCA_964423705.1 uncultured Oscillospiraceae bacterium | reverse complement strand
ATGATATACTAAGTTAAAAATTAACTTGGTTAATTATTAGCCGAGTTATTAAAAACGGGGGGGGGAGTACGTATTGAAAAGTAATAAGGAGAAATATACAGAACTGGCTTATATTGTCCTCAGAAACGGCAGAAGAAAAAATCCCGGCATAATGCTTTCGGAGCTTTCGCCGGCTGAATTTGCCATGCTCGACACAATATTGACATATGAAGAAGCTAATGACGGAAACAATATCACAGTAAATAAAATTGCCCAGGAGATGGGCATTTCCGCACCGGCGGTTTCCAAAAGCTTGAAATCGCTTGAAGCCCGTGAAATCATCACGCGTTTTATCGACAAAAGCAGTCGGCGGAACACCTGTGTATGCGTTACTGATTACGGTAATGAAATTTATGAGAAGAACATGGAGGTGATAGGCAGATTTATCGACAAAATCATTTCTTCGTTTAGCGAAGATGAAATCGAGCAATTAATCGGATTTTCAAAAAAAATCAACATGCTGTTGATGGAAGAAATAGACAGCATGCAGTCAAAACTTTAAAATTATTATCGAAAGGAACAAACACCATGAGAAAAATGTATTTGATACCAATATCATTTGCCTTGGCTCTGTCCGTTTCATCCGCCGCATACGCTTCGGATGCGGATATAATAGGCTCTGCCGATGAAGTTACTGAGATAACCATAACGGAAGAGGCTCCTACTTTAGAAAAAATTACCTATTCGCTTAGCCTTGACGATGCTATAGAAATGGCATACACGGATAATGACAGACTGAATGCAAACGGACTGGAGCAGTACGGAAACGAAATTAATGTCGTCAGCGCCGAAATCACATATTTAAGAATGAAAAAAGCCCCGGTTAAGCTTCCTGACGGATTTGACACCACCTACTGCGCAAAAAACGGTTACGGACTTGCAGCGGCGCAAATGCAGCTGCGCTTGTCACAGAAAGAAGCAGATAAAATAAAGGGCTCAATCGCTTACGAAACCACACAGTCATATTATAACTGCGCACTTATGAATAAATTGGTAAATGCTGCTCAAAATTCGTATGACCTGGCAATCGAAAATCACGGAATGGTAGATGCACAGTTCAACCTCGGCCTTATACCAAAGCTTGACTACGAAAATGCATCCATAGCGGTTGAAAAAGCTGCAAATGCATTAAATTCATACAAGCTTCAGCGGGATTTGGCATATGAACAGCTTAAGATACTTTTAAATAAAGACACTGAAAACTGCGATATCGTGCTGACCGATGACATAGAGTGCTCTGATTATGAAAGTAATGCCGACGCAGATGCTATAGCGGCTGTCGACACACGCTATGACCTCATGGCATTGAGAGAAATGCGCGACCTTTCCGAAATGTATTTTGAATTATCCGATGTACTCACCGAAAACTCGGCTGTATATAACCAGGCGAAGGCTTCATTTGAAAAAGCGGATTACAACTATACAAATACCTGCAAGCTCATAGGTCTTTCCATAAAGGGCAACTACAACAGCATACTTACTGCCAAGGCTGATATGCATACCGCAGAGCTTACATATAATATGAAGCTCCGCGAATACGAATCCGATAAGGTTAAATATGAACTCGGTATGATAACGAACCTAGAGCTCACCGAAACGATTAACGATTTATACAATGCTCAAGTTTCATTTGCAAATGCAAAGCTCAGCTACCGCATGGCAGTTGAAAAATATAAATATGAAATAACAATAGGTCTATAGGAGGAACAGCAATGCGAAATAAATTAACAGCACTCATCACCGCAGCGGCAGTAGTATTGACATTTACATCCTGCGGAAAGAAGGAAGAAAAGGAAAACAAGGTAACCGCCACAAACGTAACGGTAAGTGAAACTGTGACCGATACAATCGCCAGCACAGTAAGCTATACGGGCGAGGTTAAGGCAAATGCATCGGCCAGTGTATCACCGAAGGCATCAGGTACTGTAGAGGCAGTTTACGCCGAAATCGGTGATTTTGTAAAAGCCGGTTCAGCTCTTATGAAAATCGACGCTACCTCGTATCAGCTTTCATATAATCAAGCTCAGGCAGCATATAACAGTGCGACCGCCGCTTATAACAATGTAAAAAACGGCAGCAATGCTCAGAATCAAGTGTCACTCAATCAAGCACTTGCAAGTGCACAGTCAAATTACGACACAGCACTTGATAACTACAACAGACAAAAAGCACTTTTTGACATCGGCGCAATCAGCCAGGTAGCATTAGACAGTGCCAAAACCGCTCTTGACAACGCTCAAATCGCACTTGACAGTGCAAGAGCAAGTTCAAATTTAAACCAATCCGTCATAGCACCTCAGTCAGAGGCAAGCGCAAAAGCGGCTGTCGAACAGGCTAAGGCAGCAGTTGACATCGCGGCACAGGCTCTCGCGAACTGCACCGTTAAAGCTCCTATCTCGGGATACATATCATCAAAATCCGTGTCCGTAGGTCAGACAGCTTCACAGGGTATCGAAGCATTTTCGATTAAAAATTCAAATGCGGTAGACGTTGAGATTAACGTTACAGAATCCGTTATAAGCTACTTAAATGCCGGTGATGATGCCAAGATAAGCATTAAATCAGCAAAGCTTGACGATATAAAAGGTACCGTAAGCGTAGTCGGAGAAACCAAAAACGATAAAACCGGAATGTTTACCGTTAAAATATCCATTCCGAATGAAAACGGAAAAATCAAGGTCGGCATGCTGGCTGATGTACAGCTCATCACCGAAAAAATTTCCGATGCACTGGTAGTTCCCGCCGATTCGGTTATGCAGTCCGGCGATGAACAGTACGTATATATCGCAAACGGTAATAAAGCAGAGAAAAAAGTTATCGAAACAGGCGTTACCGACGGTGACAGAATCCAGATACTTTCAGGCTTGGAAGCAGGAAATAAAGTTATCGTCGAAGGCAAGGAATATCTCTCGGATAAAAACACCGATATTAAAATCACTTCAAAATAAGTACGGGAAAGGACGGAATATTTATGAACTTAAGCAGAATTTCAGTTAAACGTCCGGTAGCCGTGACTATGATAGTGCTTATATTCGTCGTTATAGGTATCTATTCTTTAAGCATGTTCTCCATCGAGCTTATGCCGGATATCGAATTGTCAATGGCATTGGTGTATACCTCATATCCGAATGTCGGCTCAGAGGAAGTGGAAAACCTTGTTACCAAAACCGTCGAAGGCGCGGTAAGCTCGGTATCCGGTGCGAAGTCGATAACCAGCCAATCCTCCGAAGGCACCAGTATGGTAATGATTGAGTTTTCATCCAAAACCAACATGGATAAAGCCGTGCAGGATATATCGGATAAGATAGATTTGATAAAGGGCTACCTTCCGGACGGAACAGAGGACCCCATGGTTTTAAAGCTTGATACCTCCATGATGCCGGCGGCTATGATGAGCATATCCTACGACGGATATGACGAAATTCAAACGAAAAAATTCACCGAGGACAATGTAGAAAACAAGCTTGAAGCGGTAGACGGCGTGGCATCGGTTAATATCACCGGCGGTCAGGACAGAATAATCGAAATCGAAGTTGACCCCGAAAAGCTTTTCGGCTACGGTGTATCAATGAACGATGTAGTAACAGCCATTGCTTCTCAGAATACAAACCTACCTGCCGGAACCGTGACGAACCGCGGTAAAAAGCTGGCAGTCAGAGCAGTCGGAAAATTTGATTCCGTAGACGACATAGGTTACGTACCACTTACGACATCATCCGGTCAAATAGTGTATTTAAGTGACGTTGCGGCGATAAACGACACATACTCCGACGTTAAGAGCATGTCAAGACTGAACGGCAAAAACGCCATTTCCCTGTCGGTAACGGCAGAATCCGATGCAAATACCGTTGATGTTGTAGACGGCATAGTTGCTGCACTCGATGAAATCAAAGCGCAAAATCCGAAATTCAAATATAACATGACCATGGAACAGGCAAGCTACATAAAGGACTCTATATCAAGCGTTGCGGAAAATGCTGTTTCCGGTGCTGTCCTTGCGGTATTGGTACTGCTGCTTTTCCTGGCAAACTTCAAAACCTCCATGGTAATAGGCATATCCATGCCTATATCGGTAATCACGACCTTCATAGGTATGTATTTCTCAAAAATGACACTCAATGTAGTGTCACTCGGCGGCTTGGCACTGGGCATAGGTATGCTCGTCGATAACTCCGTCGTTGTACTGGAAAACATTTTCAGACACAGAAGCGAGCTCGGAAAAGACTCCGAAAACTCGGCAATTGACGGCGCACAGGAGGTTGTCGGTGCGGTAATCGCCTCAGTTCTCACCACATGTATCGTGTATGTACCGATACTCTTTATAGACAACATGATGGCAGTTATGTTTAAGCAGCTTGCATTTACGATAATATTCTCACAGGTCGCATCGCTGCTCACCACATTTTTGCTTGTGCCGATGCTTGCATCAAAGATTAAAGAAAATAAACCGAATAAAAAGCTCGGATTTATACTCAACCCCTTCGCCAAATTCATGGATAAGGTATACGTTGTTTATGAGAAGGGCTTAAGATATGTACTATCCCACAGAAAAATATTCATGGGTGCGGTAATGGGAACCTTCGTACTCAGCTTGGTGGTTCTGTCTTTCTTGGGCATGACACTTATGAGCGAAACCGACGAAGGAACTATCTCCGTTTCCGTTTCACTTCCGGAGGGTTCGAAGCTTGATACCACAAATAAATTGACACTTCAAATCGAAGATATACTTATGAAGAATAAAAACGTGGAAACAGTATTCAGCTCGGTCGGTTCAGGCGGTCAGACCAGCATGCTTGGCGGAACTACGGAGAATGCTTCATCTGTCACCGTAACTCTTAAAGACAATCGTAAAGACGATACAAATACTGTCGCACAGCAGCTCAGAGATGACCTTTCCGATATATCCGGTGCGGAAATAACGGTTGAGGTTTCCGGCTCTATGTCGATGTCCTCGGGAGATTTGCAGTTTGAATACACGGCAAATGATGATGAAGTTTTGGAAAAGTATGTATTACAGGCCGAGGAAGTGCTGGCAAGTATCGACGGAGTAGTGGAAACAGATACCTCCATAGCGGATACCAAACCGGAAATGCATATGGTAATAGATGCCTCCAAGGCTTCCAGATACGGCATGAGCACAGCGACAGTCGCTACCATGGTTAAAAATATTCAGAACGGTCTTACAGCTGGTCAGTACAATGAGTCCGGAACAGAATACGATATAAATGTCGTATATCCCGAACACTACGCCGATGAAACAGACCTTTTGAAGAATATGCAGATACGTACAATGACAGGACAGTGGATTGCCCTTTCCGATATCGCAGATATAAGCGAAAAAGAAGGCTATACCTCGCTTATGCGTATAGACCAAAAGAGAGTTATAACCCTCTCAGGTACTCTCTACGGAACAGATATGGCTACTGTTAATAAAAAGTTTAATAAAGCAATGGAAAGTTATCCCATGCCTGACGGCGTAAGCCAATCCACAGGCGGTTCGTACACCGTTATGATAGAAGCGATGCAGTCACTGCTTATAGCCATCCTTCTCGGTATATTGCTTATGTATATGGTTATGGCAGCGCAATTTGAAAACCTGGTTCAGCCGCTTATCATCCTGTTTACCTTGCCTTTGGCAATGATAGGTGTCGTACTCTCACTCGTCATAGCACGCAGCCCACTGTCTGTAGTAAGCTGTATCGGTATACTCATGCTTATAGGTATAGTAGTTAATAACGCTATCGTGCTTATTGACTTTATAAACACAACCAAGAAGGAAACTCCCGATATGGACAGAACAGAGCTTCTGGTGTATGCAGGAAAAACACGTATGCGCCCGGTTCTCATGACATCACTTACATCAATCCTCGGATTTTTGCCGATGGCACTTGCAATCGGCTCCGGCGGTGCAGAAATGATGCAGCCTCTCGCAGTCGTGCTTCTCGGCGGTCTTGCCGTAGGTACTGTTCTTACACTGTATGTAATCCCTGTCGTTTATACGATTTTCGATGATAAGGGTATTAAAAGGAAAAACAAAAAAATGAAAAAGGCTTTAAAAAAAGCTGAACAAAACAGTAAATAAAGCATCCTGATATTAATCTTAAAAGGGGCACGGCATACGCCGCGCCCCTTTAATCGTGCCGTTAATTATGCAGGCCCTTTGTCAAAAAACTATATCTCATGTAAACCTCGGCACAAATATATAATTTACTTCCGCACTCCGTTTTTAGCGATTCTTTTTATTTAAGCATTCCCGGATGCCGATTCGCACACTTTGGTATTGATTTTTTCGGCATAGCGCACGGTTTCCATGGCATCACGAGCATATTTATCGGCACCTATCATATCGGCATACTCCTGATTAAGTACTGCTCCGCCGACTGCGACCTTACACCACGGTGCCGACTTTTTAAGCTGCTTTATGGTTTCCTCCATTGCAGGTACTGTAGTAGTCATAAGTGCACTCAGACCGCACAGCGGTGCGTGGTTTTTAACCACGGCATCGACTACCGTTTCGGGCGGTGTATCGCGCCCGAGGTCTATCACGTCAAAGCCGTAATTTTCCAAAAGTACCTTCACTATATTTTTACCTATATCGTGAATATCTCCCTTTACGGTCGCTATGACAAAGGTACATTTTTTATCTTGGTTGCCGCCGTTTGCACCTATGTACTCCTTTATTTTTTCAAAAGCATTTTTAGCGGCTTCGGCGCTCATGAGAAGTTGAGGCAAATATACCCTTTTTTCCTCAAAGCCCTTTCCTACTATATCCAATGCCGGGATGATTTCATTATTTACGATATCCATGGGCTGTTTTTCCTTAAGCAAATCCGCACAAATCTGCCCTGCCTTATCCTTCAAGCCTTTGATTACAGCATTTTGCAATGAAGAACCTCCGTTTTCCTCTGCTGTGCCGCTGTGAGTTTCGGTGACCGACACTGTTTGAAGCTTGGCAAGTGTTTCCGATGCGAAGCCTATATATTCCGTGCAGTTTTCATCCATATCGTGCAGAGCCATATATGCATGGTACGTTTTCATCATATCGGCGGAATTGGGATTGATTATCGCCGAGGAAAGTCCGTTTTCAAGCGCACATGCAAAGAAGGTCGAGTTCACGGCATCTCTTGAAGGAAGTCCGAATGAGATATTTGACACGCCAAGCACCGTATTTATCCCCATGGTGTTTCGGATATAATTAAGTGATTTAAGCGTTGTCACCGCCGCCGTAGAATCCGCACTTACCGCCATGCACAGAGTATCAAACACGATATCTTTCTTCCGAATACCGTATTCGCGGGCTGTGGCAAGGATTTTCTCGGCGATTTTTATTCTGCCTTCGACATCCGAGGGTATACCGCCTTCATCGAGAGTAAGAGCGACGACCACTCCGCCGTACTTTTTAACCAGAGGAAAGACTGCATGCATGCTTTCGGCTTTTCCGTTTACGGAGTTAATCATCGCCTTTCCGTTATATCGGCGAAGTGCCGCTTCCATCGCCTCAGCGGACGAAGTATCTATCTGCAAAGGAAGGTTTATGACAGCTTGAAGCTCGCAAACAACATTTTCGAGAACCGCCCTTTCGTCAATGCCGGGCAGACCGACATTTACATCGAGTATGTGAGCACCCTTTTCCTGCTGAGTTATACCCTCCTGCAGGATATAACCGATATCGTTTTCATTAAGTGCCTGTTTAAATCGCTTCTTTCCCGTAGGATTTATCCTTTCACCGATAAGTATCGGCTTTTTTCCGATTTCCACTGCATGTGTGTATGACGACACGACAGTAAAATCCTTCTCAGTCGGCTTTAAAAATGACGTGGTTTTCGTCTTTTCGACCGTTTTTCTTATATATTCGGGTGTCGTTCCGCAGCATCCGCCGGCTATTGTCACACCGTTTTTAATCATCTCAGCCACATCGGTTGAAAATTCATCGGCATCCACGTCATAGTACGTCTTAACACCGTCATTCAGCGGCAATCCGGCATTCGGCTTAACTATGACCGGTACGGAAGCACAGCGCAAAAGCTCATCGACTACGTTTTTAAGTTGCTTCGGTCCAAGTGAGCAGTTCACACCGAGTGCATCCACGCCCATACCTTCGAGCATTGCCGCCATAGCTGCGGGCGATGCACCTGTCATGAGCTTACCGTCCTCGCCGTATGCATTTGTGACGAAAATCGGAAGTGTGGAATTTTCCTTCGCCGCCAAGACTGCCGCCTTCGTTTCATAGCTGTCATTCATGGTTTCTATGTATATGAGGTCAGCTCCGTATTTTACACCGAGCTTTACTGTTTGTGCATATACGCTCACTGCCTCCTCAAAGTCAAAATCACCGTAGGGCTTTAGAAGCTTGCCTATGGGTCCCACATCAAGAGCAACATACTTTTCGTTGCTTGCTGTCGATAGCTCTGCGGCTTTGCGCGCATTTTCCAAGGCGGCTTTTACGATTTTCTCCAATTCCACCGCTTGAAATTTCAGAGAGTTTGCACCGAAGGTGTTAGCATTCACCACATTACTGCCGGCATCGAAATACAACCTGTGAATATCGGTTATCACCTCGGGATGAGAGATATTCCAGATTTCGGGATATTCGCCGGGCATAAGTCCACGTTCTTGAAGCATGGTGCCCATGCCGCCGTCCAGATAAATTATCGAATTTTTAATTGCATCCTTTATGTTCATTTTATATTTTTCCTCCGAAAAGAGCAGTTTTTCATTTCGCAATACATACAGCTTTCATCGTGCTTGCGGCATTTTTTATCCGATATTCCCACAATGGCGGTCACGGATTTCGACGGACTCATTATGAGGCTTTCGTTAAGCGAGAGTCCTATTTTCCTGTTGCAGTCCAAAACCGAAAATATATTCCTTTGAAATTCTATGGTAAAATCTCCGTAACCCGGACTGAACCGCGGACGAAGATACAAACCCTTATCTTCAAACTCCGCCTGCATATCATCACAAAAGGCATTGCAAAGAGCCTCTATTCTTTCCGCACCTATAGCTTGAAATACCAAAGCTTTAGCAGCATTAACACGACTGTATTTTAGTATCAGCCTGTCAATGTCAAGTCCTGTCGTCGCTGCAAATAAAAGAACCCTATCACATTGTGAAAGGTTTTTTGACAGTGCCGCACTCTTAGCCTCCGCAAAATCGAAATCAATCACATCACCCGTTATCGTGACAGGTGATACCATGTAGCATACCTTATATGAAAATATCCCTTCGCACTCCGAAAGACACTCCGAAAGTAGTTTTTCCGTTTCAGCATCGACTTCCTTTACGCCGCAGTATCTGAGAATCTCGGATTTATCGTAAGGTAAGTCTGCATATCCTTTTATAAACAGCGTATTAAGCATCTTTTCCCAGTATTTCGGAAAGATTATTGTATATTTTTGCGGCTACGTCGGGCTTGTTCATGGAATACACATGAACATTTGTTATCCCATTCGCATACAAATCGATAATCTGATCGGTGGCATATGCGATACCTGCCTGCTTCATAGCCTCCGGATATGTGCCGAATTTATCTATCAGGCTTTTAAATCTCTGCGGCATAAACGAACCCGATAATTTAATGGCTCTTTCCACCTGATTTGCATTCGTAATGGGCATTACACCGGCTATTATCGGTATAGTGATTCCGGCTTCGCGTATTTTATACAGGAAATTATACAGCAGATTATTGTCAAAAAACATCTGTGTCGTAAAGAAATCACAGCCTGCATCCGCCTTTTCCTTCAAATACTTTATATCCTCTTTTTGATTTATACTTTCGGGGTGAACCTCAGGATAGCAAGCACCGCCGATACAGAAGTCATCGCTTATGCTCTTTATATCATAAATAAGCTCCGTAGCATGGTGATAGTGCCATTTGCTGCGGTCGTCATTTTCCATGTGATGCGGTATATCGCCTCTTAAAGCCATTATATTTTCGATACCGGATTCTTTAAAATCCGTTATCATTTTCAGCACAGTATCCCTCGTGGATGAAACGCAGGTTAAATGCGCTATGGTGGACACGTCCCACATATTCTTTATGTTTTTGGCCATTTCAAGGGTATATTTGCTTGTACCGCCGCCGGCTCCGTATGTTATGCTCATAAATGACGGCTTTAAACCGGCGATTTTCTCGGCGGCATTTTTAACACTTTCGTATGTATCATCCGTTTTCGGCGGAAAAACCTCAAACGACAACGAAAATTTTCTGCTGTTTAATAAATCTGTTATTTTCATATTTTTACCGCTTTCTGTGTAATTTTTTATTTTATGATTTTATCAAGTTAGTGATAAATTTTTCAAAGTTTCTCCACCTCATTCAACGGCGGGCGACCACACGGGGTTGCCCCTACAATTTGCGATTGTCCGCCTGTGGATATTCCCCTGTGACACATATTTAACACCGGACTCGCCTGTCCACCGTGTACAGAACGATTAAATTGTGCGTATTATGCCATCGGATTTTCCACCTCAACCACCGCTAACGCAGTCGGCAGATTGTCAAGTGAAAGGCTTTTATCCATGTTTTTAAATCAGTGTATGATTTAGATGCCATGCTTTTTAGCTAAATTTTGCACCTTAGGCGCAAAGTTAAATTATTCCGCTTCGCTCCACAGCTAAATTGTTTCTCACGAAACAGCTAAATTAAATTCGCCTTTCAGCTGACCGCAAGGGCATTTTTGCGACGCCGTCAATTGACGCATAGCGGTCACGCGACCGTAAAAGCCAATAGGCTTTATGAATTTTATGTAATAAACTTCTGCTATGTGTCAATTATACCACACATCCGCACTTTTATCAACACCACACTATGAATTTACAGCGGTTATTTCTAATTTTTCACATTTTCCACACTATAATTGTCATATTTCAGTATTAATTGACAGCATAATATACAGTGCTTTCGATATTTGACATGCACGATAAGAGGTGGTATAATATCGGTATATCATAAAATTACGAAAGGCTTGATTATATTGAAGCGGTTATCCTATCTTTTAATTTTAATAATGCTTTTAAGCTGTACCTTCCTTTTCGACGATATACCGTGCGGCGGCTTAATCGCAAGGGCGGCATCGGGCGATAGTGCTCCATCATACACAGGCGGCTCATCCGGCGGCAGTGGGAGTTCGGTAGCTTGCAGGATAGTTTTCAATGCATTCGGCAGACTGGACACCGCGAATAAAAAAATAAATGTGGATATCCTATTAAACGATACTCTCGATAATGCTTCCTTGGGTTATGCTGCATTATACAAAAATGATTCACTTCTGGAAACCCAAATATTTGACTTAAATACGCGAAGCTCAGCCGTTGACTTTGATTTTGACGGTACTATCGAAGCTTACAACCAAGCTTACACGATTAGGCTGTTTGCTCTGAGCAGCTCCTTAAAGCCTATGACAAAATGTAAAACGGTTGAAGTGACCGATGATGATGATAGCACCGTAACCGTGATTTCAAGTGACATAGAAAAAGACAAGTGCACCGAAAGTCAGCTTTGGTTCTACGACTACAGCGATGCGCTCGTATATGTCACGCTGTCCTCCGAGTGCTGCGCTTCGTATAACGGTGCGGCTTATACCGACATTGAAAATACTTCCGCACTTTTAGAATTAGTTATACCAACTGATACAGAGCTCATAGACAGCGATGTGATTATCACACTTAAAGATATTAACCTCGACGGTAATTTTGACTGCATAAACGCTTGGAATATGTACTACGATATGGTCGAAACCGTAATAAAACGCGATGACGGAAGCTACCGTATAGTTATATGCTCAGGAGACAAAATTGACGTGGATTATACAGCTGCAAAATTTGATATAACAGATGCCGACAGAAAAGCCATCGCGCCCGATAAATTATTGGAGGGCGATGTTATCGCCTACTGTACGGATGCAGAAGACAATGCTTTGCGTGATTTCACATATGCCAGAATAGTACAAATCGGTGATTCGACCGAAGGTATGGTAACAGCGAAAGCGATTAACAACGGTCTCAGAGAATGTACGATAAAAGGCGTGACATACGAATACTGTGCCGCCCTTGACGGAATGTTCTACCCGGAAGACAGCGCAAAATTCTATGTGGGATTAAGCGGAAAACTCTGTTACATTAAGCTTCCGCCGCCGGAATATGCATATATACTGGAATTTGCTGAATCTCACTCTTCTTTTGATGACCATTGCGAAGTTAAATTGCTCACAGCACATGACGGCGTAAAAACATATACCTTGACGGATCGAGCATATAACAGATTTAAACAATATTGCTTTAATGAACTGAATATTTCAAATTCAAGGCAACGTTTTTCAGAGATATACGGCACCTCGGAAATGGGTAACGGTGCAAGATTTATTACATTTAAAACAAATTCCGATGGCCTTATAAAGTCTTTTGAAAAAGCCGACGGAGCTTTAAGCTATATTGATGATTCGTATTATAAAGCAGCCACAAATAAGATTGACAATAAATACTTTTCTGATGATGCGGTTATATATTATGTAAACGACAGTGATACCGACTACTTATTCACCGCATCCATTGATGAGCTGATCGACGGATTCATATACAGTGGTTATGCATTTAAAGACTCAAACAACGAATACACAGCCTTCATAGTTATCGAATATACCCCTATACCGTCCGACGATACGGGCTTTGCCGTGGTGACGAAGATAAGCGAAACCATTTATGACGGCTATGATGCCATATCCGTAAGTTACTATAGAGATGAAAGCGAAGAAACGATAATATTCACAGATGATTCTGCTGTCCTGCCGAATTGCGAAAATGTATTCTTTGAAGATTTGGCGATAGGTGACGTTATTGACATCACAGAGTCGAGAAACGGCGTAGCCATAAGCTATGCGGTGCTCGGTAAAATCGATAAAAACGGCATATTGCATCCATATGAAAAATCTCTTGATGCATACAGCGATGCAAATGAGTTTGTTTTTGGATATATATCGAACAATACGAAACAGTCTACTTCAAACGCCGAATTGATAGTTATTAAAACTGCTGCAAATACCGAACAATACTGTTCCGTTTCTAAATACGTAAATAAATATACCTATCGCAAAGGAACGGCTCGTAAACACATTGTCGCAGGCGATATGTGGAGCGGAGATACTACCGATTTATTTGATGATGTGGATAATACTGCCACCCCTGTTTTCGTGCGAATAGTAGATGGCGATGTCATGGATGTATATACCTTTGACACTCGTGTGGATATAGCCGATGACGGGACTGCAAGCGCGAATGGCGAACAGCTTGAACTTTTTTCAAAATTATCCGCTGATTCGAGCTTTGCCGTGGTGACGGATAAAAGCATCACTTGAATCATGTATACAATAGAGTCCCCCGGCTTTGCGGATAAATTCAGATACATATCTTTGTAAATCATTGCGATTATCATAAAATTCAAAAATTCCCTCCGATATTTTTATCGGAAGGAATTTTTTGTATATTTAACTTCACTTTGCGATTTCAATATTCTCAGCTT
Source organism: uncultured Oscillospiraceae bacterium (assembly GCA_964423705.1). Taxonomy (GTDB): domain Bacteria; phylum Bacillota; class Clostridia; order UMGS1810; family UMGS1810; genus CAKSIN01. The sequence goes on along the minus strand of CAYRGA010000033.1, from coordinate 2,147 downwards.
TACATATCGTGGTAAGTCCCTCAAATGCGTTCCAAACCATAACCTTTGCGGAATCAAAATCTCTTTTTACGATGAAATACAATGTTTCATTCTTGTTTGGTGCGCTAATCACTTCTGTCAGTGTGTCGTTTTTGTTGCAAACCGGAATTATTACCGCATCTTCCGAAAGATAATTTGAAATTGAAACAAATATATAGTTTGACTTTTTCTTTTTGTTCAGTAACTGTTTGATTTGCTCGTTCATTTTTCAATTTGCTCCTTGATGTTTGACATGTTTTTGTCACTCGTTCCCTAAAATTTTGCGTAAAAAAGAGTAACCGCATTATTTTACGATTACTCTTAAAAACTGTCTTAAATTTTTAATTCCGTTTAAGATGCATTTTGGTTTAATATAACTTCCTGTCCCTCGCACAAGGGAATTATGTCGTCCATATCCGTCCACAAAAATGCTTTTATGCTGTCAGCACCGTTTGTATCAAGTCCGATTTCAGCAAGTGTTTTTTCGTATATCTTCGATGTAACCGAAATTGTTTTCGCATCTTTTAACTCTTCACCTTTATAGCTTGCCACATTTAAGGTTGCATTGTTACCGACAAGATAAGCGGATACTTTGTCACTCGTCAATATTATTTGCGTTTCGCCTGTCGCAGTTTTTTCTATCTCTTTCAATTCACTTGCAAAATCTGTTTTATAATCACCGTTTACCTGTTCGTTGAAAATATAAATCTTATCAGTACTTGCAAGAGTAACACCCGCCAAATCAAGAATAGCAAATCCACTTTGGCTTGTAGCCCTTGTAAGCTTGCCGTAATGGGTAACTTCTCCGTCAGCATTTACAATAATTGCGGAAATATATTCGTTTTCACCTGCTTTCGCATTTGTATATGAAACAGTGAATGTGTTTTCCGAAACATCAATTGCTTTTGCGGTAAATTCGCTTCTCGAACTGTCTTTTATTGTCAGCTTATATTCATTTCCTGTATTTTCCGCATTTGCCGATAGCGTTCCGACTGTTGCACTCTTTCCGTCTACGGCGGCAGATGTAAAGAGGACAGAGGACAGATTTAAGTTAAAAGCGGGACGAACGCCGAAGAATTCGTAGTACACATGGTCGCCGTAGCTTGCTACGACGTCGTCGAAGTAAGCAGCAGAGCTACGAAGGAGACCAGGGGAGCGGAGCCACCACCAGTCGGCTGTGTAGATATTTCGCATAGAGTCTGTACCGGTTTTACCGCCACCGTAAACATAAACGGTGTTGATTGCTATTTTGCTGTTATCGTCCGCAAAATAGCTCGTATTCTGTGCCTCTGCAATAGATAATAAGAACACTTTATCCGTTGTGTTATTGCCCCCTAAAGTGTTATGTGCCGGGTTATTGTCATTTACAACATTTGTTTCGGCAATAGCACCCTTTTCAGCCGTACTAAAAGCAGAACCAATAAAATTATCGCTTGTATAATCTATTCCGCTTTCTCCTCCTGTATTTAAGCTTGCGCCATAGCCGTTAAGCCAAGAGCGAATTGTGCTTATTTCCCAAGTTACGGGTTCGTCATCCTCGTGATAACGAACCACATCAAGGTTTTTGTCGGACAGCAAAAAAGCTTTTCCGTCTGCATTTGAAAGCACACGCCATTTGATAGGGTCTTTCTTATAATATGCTCCCTGACCGTTTATTTGACCATTGCTGTTTTTTATCCAGTCAATGCCCTCTGTGCCCTCTGTCGGCTCGGTATTGCCTAAACTTGATTGCTGATAATTACCGAAATAGACATTGCTCGCCTGTCCGCCCTTTAAGGCAGATGTGCCGAGCGTGATGTTTTTCTCGGTTGTTGTCGTTTCCGATGCCGAAACAGAAACGAGGTTTACCGGCAATAATGACAACATCATCATTATTGCAAGTAAAAACGATAGTGTTCTTTTTGGTTTCATAAAACCGTCCTCCTTGATTTTTTTGTTTTTCTTTCAATTCCCATTTTAACGGGTTGTTCGATAGATTTGTTTAGTAGTATGTTATACATACTACTAAGGGGATATCCCCTTAAAAATTCGCTTTAATTATTCAAGCGTATCCGACTGCTTTTCCAAAAACAGCTTTATGCTCATTTTCAGAAATTTAAGCTGCTCCTGCAAATAAAATTCGTCCTCAT
>CAYRGA010000032.1:0-15785 GCA_964423705.1 uncultured Oscillospiraceae bacterium | reverse complement strand
ATACTATATAGTATTGTATATATCAAGTATCAAATTATGGAAAAAAATTAACGATAATTTTGAATAAAATTTTGATATTGCTTAATAATACTATTGAAAATATTAAAGCATTTGCGATGTGCCGTACTTCGGCTGTAAAAACCTTGCACGGTGCATATTAAAACCGAAAGGAATGTAATCTAAAATGAAGAAATTTTTGTCAATAACATTAGCTTTAGCAATGTCAATTTCGATTATGTCGTTTTTCAGTGCGTGCGGAAATAACGATGCCAACAATACTACCGATGGTATAACGGAGGATAAAAATGCAAATGATACCAACGTCGACGGTCTTATTAAGGATGCCGAGGATGTCATAGAGGATGCTAAGGACAGCCTTACAGGCAAGGACGATAAGAACAGCGGTACAGTAGATAAGAATAACGGTACAGCCGATTTAAAATAAAAGACTTAAGCTTTAAAAGGGTCTCTTGAACCGAGACCTTTTTAAATTGAGTATGTTTGACGAAAGAGATTGCATGATGTATAAACGGAGGTGTTTATGTGGAAATTACCGATATACGAATAAGACAGATGCCGCCCGAAAGCAAAATGTGTGCGGTTGTATCCGTTACGTTCGATAATTGCTTTGTGGTGCATGATATAAAGATTATAAACGGTCAGGGAAAGCATTTTATTGCGATGCCGAGTCGAAAAACGCCCGATAATGAATTTAAAGACATTGCGCATCCTATAAATATCGAGATGCGCGAACAGTTGTCGCAGGCGATTTTGGATAAATATAATTCAATGCTTATCCAAGAAGAAATATCGTATTAATTACTTTACAATAATATTATTATGTAAAATTAAAACGCAGAAGCATACCTTTTTAAGGATATGTATTCTGTGTTTTTTTTATCAATTTGTTGCCTGAAACGTTTTTTTGTGTTAATATGAACTTGAAAATAAATCCACTTTATTAACCTTGAATTAACCTATGTGCTGTATAATTCAATCAATCTGAATTTTGGTGGATATAACTAAATTAAGATTTTCTACTTCTTTTAGGGCGGCGGGATTCACTTGACTTTCCCGGTGCGAGTACAATTTGTACCGAAAAAATGAATGGCGGAACCAAAGCCTCGTATTGAAAATAAAGCTGTTAAAGGTGGTGATTGATTTGAAGTTCAGGCACGAATACAAGCATCAAATAAATCTTTCGGATATTTACGGATTGCGATGTCGGCTTAATGCAGTAGCGGAGCATGATTCACATGCCGGTGAGGATGGAATGTATTTTATCAGAAGCTTATATTTTGATAATTATGCCGACAAGGCTCTGCGTGAGAAGCAGGACGGAATAAATAATCGTGAGAAATTCCGAATCAGATATTATGATTCGGATACTTCTTTTATGCGTTTGGAGAAAAAGAGCAAGCAGAATGGTTTGTGCAGCAAGGTTAGCTGCCGCATTACGGCGGAGGAATGTCAAAAAATAATTGACGGTGATATATCCTTTTTGATAGAAAGTCAAAATGAACTCATGCATGAATTGTATGCTAAAATGAAGTATCAGCTTTTAAGACCGAGATGCATCGTTGCATATAACCGCGAAAGCTTTGTGTATTCGCCGGGGAATGTCCGCGTGACACTGGATATGAACATATGCGGAAGCACAGATGTGGGTGGCTTTTTGAATACCGATTTAAAATTCATATCTCTTTATCGTAATTCGATATTGGAGGTTAAGTGGGATGAGTATTTGCCGGAGATAATCCGTGATTGTGTGCAAGTGAAAAACAGGCGCAGTGCAGCGTTTTCAAAATATGCGGCTGTCAGATTAAACTAAATTATCATAGGCTTCAAATGTGCGTAGACCATTGTCGAAGCCTTAGAAAGGAATCAGATTGTTATGAGTTTTTCGGATGTTTTTAAATCAAGTTTTTTGGCTAACATTAATTCTTTTTCCACACTCGATGTGCTTTTGGCACTTGGGTTGGCATTTGTACTGGGACTTTTTATTTTTGTAGTTTATAAAAAGACCTATCAGGGCGTTATGTATTCCGATTCATTCGGAGTGTCGCTTATCGCACTTTCGATGATAACCAGCCTTGTAATTATTGCTGTCACATCGAATGTGGTTTTATCACTCGGTATGGTCGGTGCGCTGTCTATAGTGCGTTTCAGGACGGCTATCAAGGAGCCCATGGATATTGCTTTTTTATTTTGGGCAATCGCTGTGGGAATAGTTTTGGGAGCGGGACTTTTGCCCTTGGCAATAATTGGCTCGGTTATAATCGGTGTCGTAATTGTTGTTTTTTCCACGAGAAAAATAGGAGATATTCCGTATATCCTGGTTGTCAGCTGTGAAAGCTCCGATGCAGAGCAGCGAGTAAAAGCACTTATAAACGATGGGGCGAAGAAAAGCCTACTTAAGTCAAAATCGGTAAATAAAATGTGTATAGAGCTTACCTATGAGGTGCGTATAAAAGACAGTGACGCCGATTTTGTAAACAGCATTTCTTCATGCGAGGGCGTAACCAATGCCGCCCTTGTATCGTATAACGGCGAGTATATGTCCTAACGCCATGATAAGCTCAAAGAATATTAATGTCATTGCCATATCACTTACCGCATTGGTTTTGGTAATTGTAGTGTGTGCAATGCTCCTTCCGAAGGCTGTGCTTACCGGAAATGATACCGGTGTATATAATTACAGCGATTTGCATAAGGTGAATTTTACTGCGGATGATTATTATACCGATTACGCAAAGGGCAGTATCGCCAAAATCAGTTTAAAGGGAACAATGGCTGAGTCGACAAGTCCGAATGTTGAGATTAATAATGGCGATGTAACCATACTCGGCGGCGGAGTGTATGTGCTCAGCGGAGAGCTTTCTGAAGGAACGGTTACGGTTGATGCGGCAGATGATGCCGAGGTTCGACTTGTTTTAAACGGCGCGAGTATAACTTCGTCTGACTTTTCGGCTTTGTATGTAAAGCAGGCTAAAAAGACAATAATTTCACTTGTTGACGGAACCGAGAACAGCTTGACGGATGCTCCTGTGTACGATGACGGCAAAACCGAAAACGGCAAGCCGATAGCTGCGCTTTATTCCAAGGACGACCTTGTTATCAACGGAAACGGCAGTTTGATTATAAACGGTAATTACAATGACGGTATAAAGGTTAACGATACACTTAAGATAACCGAAGGCAATATCAGTGTCACTTCTGTTGATGACGGCATAAATGTCAATGATTTTATAGCAGCGCTTGATGCGAATATTGTCGTGGATTCCGGCGGAGATGCTGTAAAATGCGACCATGAAAATGAGGAAAAAGGCTTTATCGCCTTTGAAGGAACAGCTTTAATGATTACAAGCGACGGCGACGGTGTCAACGCTTCATCTGCCGTATATGCAAATAATGTCAGTGCTAATATCATATGCGGAGGCGGAAGCGGAAATTTGGGCAGCGGATTCGGAATAGGGAACGAAAAACACCGTGTCAATTCGGATACGCAGGCGGATTTTCAGAGCACAAAGGCGATTAAATGCGGAACGGAGCTTGTGATAAATGGCGGTGAGTTCGAGCTTGACAGCAAGGATGATGCACTTCATTCAAACAGAAATATAACCATTGAAAAAGGTAGCTTCAGCATATCGACAGATGATGATGCGGTTCATGCCGATATGACTCTTACGGTTAATCCCGTGCTTATGAATATATCGAAATGCTATGAAGGTCTGGAGGGTGCATACATCACTGTAAACGGCGGTGAGATAAGCATTGTATCACATGACGATGGTATCAATGCTACCGGTGAAAAATGCGAAAATGCATTTATGGGTGCCCACGGAAACCGCGGATATAGCAGAAATATTTCCGAAGAGAAAACCTCTGATGAGGATATATGGCTTACGATAAACGGAGGACATATACGTATAGAAACCTTGGGAGACGGCTTTGATTCAAACGGCTCTGCGGTTATAAACGGCGGTTATATGGAAATATACGGACCTGAGAATAATGGAAATGGTTCTATAGATGTCGGAGACGGAGGATACGTTCTCATTATGAACGGCGGTAAGCTTTTTGCTGCAGGCAGTTCAGGTATGGCAGAGCATCCCTCGGAAAGCTCAAAGCAAAATACCATAGTTTTCTATTTGGATGAAAAATACCGTTCGGGAAGTCAAATCACACTTCTTGACAGCGATGGAAACGAGATGTTTTCTGCCGTTTCAAATAAGAGTTTTGACTGGTTGTGCTATAGTGACGAGAGCTTAAAGCAGGGAGATGTATACACTCTTTTAATTGACGGAAATGAAATAGCATCTATCACTGCAAAAGGGAAGATTTCACAGCTCGGAGAAAAGAATTTCGGCGGAGGGATGAGAGGCTTCGGCGGTATGGAAAGGGGAAGAAAGCGATGATTAAAAAAATAATATATGTTACAGTATTGTGCCTAATGATTTCGGCAAGTGCGTTTGCCGCACAAACGGATGATAATGCGTTCAGTGAAGCTCGGCAGCTTTCCGAGGAGAGACACGAAAGCAGAGGCGATCGCGGTGATATGTCCGACAGACCGAGAGACGGCAGAGAACATGACGGACAGCCGCCCGAGCCACCGCGTATGGATGAAATAAATGAAAACGAGGATGTCAATATTGCTGCGCCACAGCAACCTTCTGAAAATAGTTTTGCGGGCAGTAAAGACTCAGAAAATATAATCGACGAACAAAATGATATGAAAAATAATAACAACAATAAATCCACTGAGGAAAATGCACCCGAAATCACCGAAAAAGGCGGTTTTGGTTTTCATAAGCAAAACGGCGGGAAAACTGAAAATGACGTTGATGTACCCGAGCTTTCCGTAAACAATGAGCCGGAAGCTCCGCAGAATTTTATCTCCTTTATCAAAGCTTACTCAACATCGATAATCTCGCTTATTCTTTTGGCACTTGCATTCGTTTTTGTAAAATTATATAACTGAATTATGATGTTGACTGCCATTTAAGACGGCATGTTCCGCTTATTTTTTTGTGGGAGTATAATCTTTCTTTGAAAACGTCGAATAACAGGACTAAAGTTCCTTATTAAAAAACGGAAATTTTAATGCAGAAGGACTGTTTATGAAATACTTACTGTGCTTGAAAATTTATTGAGAGGGGTAATAAAAATGCGTTTGCTAATAGCAGAGGACGAAAAGCACCTTAATGTCACCATCACCGAAAGGCTTACCAAATGCGGATATTCGGTCGATAATTGCTTTGACGGTGCCGATGCCTTGTATTATATCGAAAACACAAAATATGACGGTATTATTCTTGATGTGATGATGCCAAAGCTTGATGGCCTTGAACTGCTTCGTACAATCCGAAATCGAAAAATTCTCACGCCGGTTTTGATACTTACTGCCCGCGATTCCGATGAAGATGTCGTAAATGGCTTAGACCTCGGCGCGAACGATTATCTCACAAAGCCGTTTTCATTTGAGGTTTTGTGCGCCAGAATCCGTGCCATGCTTCGTGTCAAGGAGGTCGTTACGGGCTGCGTGCTTGAAATAGCCGATTTGACAGTGGATACAAATAAGCGGCTTGTCAAACGTGGCGGGAGAGTCATAGAGCTGTCCTCGAAGGAATATTCCATTTTGGAGTATTTGGTCAGAAATGCAGGTATAATTGTTTCAAAAGACAGAATGGAGGAAAATATTTGGAATTATGACTACGAGGGCACCAGCGATATTATAAAGGTGTATATTCATCATTTACGCAAAAAAATCGATGATGGCTTTGAAAAGAAACTTCTGCATACCGTGAAAAATGTCGGCTATGTGATAAAGGATGAATAAAAATGAAAAGGCTTGCTTCTATAAAAACACGAATAACTATCTGGTATACCACACTTATGCTTTTAATCGTGGCTGTTGTGCTTGTTGTGGTGGGAACACTTTCGTACCGACTTGCGATAGATAATATCGAAAATGATATAAAGCTTAAGGTGTCACAGATATCAAATAAGGTCGGCGCACGTAAATCGGTTGATATTTTTCATCAGGTTGACAGCGATGTGGAATTTAAAAATGTGTCAATATACTTGGAAAATGGGGAATATGTGGTCGGGCAGTATTTATATGATGTGGCTTCGGTACCGTTTGCACGTGATGTACTTCGTCGTATAACGGTAGACAGCGGGGAATATATAATATACGATGTTTTTAAACCCTCAAGACCCGGTGACAATCACGGTTATTGGATACGCGGAGCAGAATCGGTTAATTATGCCAAAATGCTTGGAAATTCTGTTTTTGTCATCATTATTCCGGTGATTCCGATTATGCTTGTCTTAACAGTTTTCGGAGGGTATTATATTACCCGAAAGGCATTTTTGCCAATTAACGGCATTATAAAAACCGCAGATAACATTTGTGCCGAAAACGATATTAAGCAGCGCATACCGATTTTGCCGTCGAGCCGCAGGGATGAGTTGTATAACTTGTCGGTAACGCTTAATAATATGCTGGATAAGATTGAAATGCTTATAGAAACGGAAAAACAATTTACCTCCGATGCATCTCATGAGCTGCGTACTCCGGTATGTGTTATACTCACACAAGGGGAATATTTGCTTGAACTTGCAGCTGACGGCAAGGAAAAGGAATTGGCACAGAGCATTGTTGACAGAGCAAAGCAAATGTCAAAGCTTGTTTCAAGTCTTTTGCTCCTGGCACGCATGGACGGAAGTCGTCAGAAACTTGCCGAGGAAATGGTGGATATCGGAGTTTTGGCTGACATTGCTGCCGAAAGCATGAAAAATATCGCGCAAGGTAAAAATATAAAAATAATTACAAATGTTCCCGACGGGATTATCTGCAAGGCTGATGAAGCATTGCTTTTGAGTGCACTTACAAATCTTATCGGTAATGGTATCAAATACGGAAAAAAATTCGGTAGGGTAGAGGTATCTGCTGAAAAAACAGACTTATCAACCGTAATAGTCGTGTCGGATGACGGTATCGGTATATCGGAAGAACACCTCGATAAAATCTGGGGTCGCTTTTACCGCATCGATAATGTCCGAAATGACGAATACGGAAGCAGCGGCTTGGGCTTGGCTGTCGTTAAAAGCATAGTTGAGCTTCATGGAGGATGTATCACCGTAGAAAGCACCTTCGGGCAGGGAACTGTTTTTACGATTACTTTGAATAATAATTGATTATACGCCGATGCTGTTTCTGTTCGGATAAAAGAGTTTTGATGCCGGCACAATTTCGATAGATGATTTTTGAAAAAATAATTGACAAAAAGTTGCATGTATGATAAAATATTTCTGTAAAAAACGAAAAACTGCAATTGTTAAAAAGCACAGGCAGCGAATCTCAATGCATGTTGAGCGTTCGCTGCCTATATTTAGTATTGTGAGCTTGTCAGGGAGGATGCATTAAAATGAAGGTTATAGTAACCGACGATTTTTCTGAAAAAAAGGCAGCGTTTCGGGGAAATAAATTTCTTACGGGAAACGGATATATGGGTATCCGCGGAACACTGGAGGAGTACACCAAGCATCAGCAATGCGCCATAAATCTTTCGGGTATATATGATCGGGTGGGTGATGCATGGAGAGAATCCGTCAATGCTCCCAATGTGTTTTATACATATATAAAGATTAACGGAAGGATTTTGAGTGTTTTAACGGACGAGCCTTGTGAGCATGAGCAAAGACTTGATTGGTACAATGCTTTGCAGTGCCGAAAAAGTGTATGGAGGCTTCCTGAGGGAGAGGTTACCGTATACAGTGAAAGATTTGCCGTTATGGGTGATATGCATCGTATCGCTATGAAATATACTTTGAAAACCGATTTCGATTGCTTTGCCGAAATCATCACAGCAACCGATGCGGATGTGTGGGATATTAACGGTCCGCATCTTGAAAAAATAACTTGTCGCTCTGACGAAAACGAGGAGATTGTTAGCGCATACACGCATGAAAAGAATATATTGATTACAGCTCAGAGTGCAGTCAACGTGTGCTTTGATGGTCAAATTAACGCTTATTGCGATGAATTGCATGCTGTGACCGCAGTGAGCGTTAATGCAAAAGCAGGATGTAAATACCGCATTGAAAAAGTATCTGTTATTTCGACTTCGGCAGATGAAACATTGTGCAGAGATAATGCATATGATTTTAGCTATGATGAGCTTAAGAAAAAGCATTCAGAGGCATGGCTGAATATATGGAGAGTATCGGAAATCGAAATCTTCGGTGATGACGAGGCTATGTATGCATTGAACTACAGCATTTACCATTTAAATTGCATAGCTCCTCGTAATATTAAGAGTCGCTCAATACCGGCAAGGGGCCTGTCGGCACAGGTGTATAAGGGTGCGGTTTTCTGGGATACCGAGATGTTTATGATAGATTATTATATACATACCGAGCCGGAAATTGCCAAAACACTTATTAAATACAGGATAGACACACTTGGCGGAGCGCGTACAAAGGCTGAACAGTACGGACTCGACGGCGCATATTATGCCTGGGAAAGTCAGGAGGGCGGATATGAAGCATGCTCCGATTACAATGTCGTCGATGTGTTTACCAAGCGCCCCATGCGTACACATTTCCGCGATAAGCAGTACCACGTTTCGGCTGCGGTTGTGTATGCGATATATAAATATTTGCGGGCTACGGATGATTATTCCATACTTAGTGAGGGTGCGGCGGAGGTTGCGCTGGAATGTGCAAGGATGTACCGCTCACTTTTGTTAAAGCGTATAGACAGTAATTTGTATGAAATACATGATGTTGTCGGACCCGACGAATATCACGAGCGAGTAAACAATAATGTATATACAAATTCCATGGCATCGTTTACATTGAAAATGGCGGCGAAATTGTTGCGTAAGCTTAAGGAAATAGACAGTAAGGTTTATGATGAGATTAAATGTAAGTATAATTCGGAAAAGCTTATTGAAGAATTTGAAAATATTAACATATACGTTCCGCACCCGAGGGATAAAGATGGACTTATAGAGCAGTTTGACGGATATTTTAAGCTTGAGGACGTATCGGTGGCTGAGGTTCGCAGCCGTCTTTTGGATCCAAAGGAATACTGGGGCGGAGCATACGGCGTAGCAAGCGGCACTCAGGTTATAAAGCAGGCGGACGTTGTTGCAATGCTCAGTATATTTAAAGATAATTATTCAAAAGAAATTATGAAAAATAACTGGGCATATTATGAGCCGCGTACCGAGCACGGTTCCTCACTTTCTGCTTGCATGTATTCATTGCTTGCCTGCTTCATTGATAATCCGGATACGGCATATCCGCTGTTTATGAAGTCTGCCTCTGCGGATTTGACGGAAGGCGGAAAGGAATGGGCAGGTCTTGTATATATAGGCGGTACTCACCCCGCTTCGGAGGGCGGCGCGTGGATTGTAGCCGTAAACGGTTTTGCGGGTGTCACGGTTTCGGACGGAAAGCTTGAATGTTATCCGTCACTTCCCGAAAAGTGGCAGGGTATGCGCTTTAAATATCTTTTTAAGGGCAAGCTTTATGAAATAACCGTCGATAAAAACGGCGGGGCTGTTGAACTTACAACTGATTAAATATAAATGGAGGATGATAAAAATGATTAAAGCAGTTATCTTTGATTTGGATGGTGTATTGGTATCTACGGATGTATTGCATTTTCGTGCATGGAAGGCATTGGCTGAGGAATTGGGAATTACGAATTTTACGAAAGCCGATAATGCACGTCAGAGAGGCGTGAGTAGAATGGCATCGCTGGAGGTTGTCTTGGAAAAGAGTGATAAAACATACACCGATGCCGAGAAACTGGAATTTGCCGATAAGAAAAACAAAATGTATGTGGAATCCTTGTCGACCCTTTCTGATAACGACGTACTGCCCGGAGCGGTTGACTTTATCAAGTTTTTGAAAAGCAAGGGTATAAAAACCGCTGTCGGTTCGGCAAGCAAAAATGCAAATATAATATTGGAAAAGACCGGAATTTTAAATCTTTTTGATGCTATAAGCTCCGGACTTGATACCACGAAATCCAAGCCCGACCCGGAGGTATTTCTCAAAGCTGCCGAAAAGGTAGGTATAAACCCGACCGAATGTCTTGTCGTTGAGGATTCCGATGCGGGAATAGAAGCGGCAAAACGCGGCGGTATGTATGCACTTGCTGTCGGCGAAGCCATGAATAATCCTCAGGCAGATTATTCGTCTGAATCTCTGGCTACCTTTAAATATAACGATTCGGATTTATTTTAAAAGATACATAAAAATATTACGGAGGCAATGAAAATGAAGCTTTACAGTGTAAATGACAAGGAATTTTCAAAGTATGGCAAGGTTTTGGAGTTGAATTGCGAAGAAATAATTACGGAGGCGGAGAAAATCAAAATGCCCGATGAGGGTTCTGTGTATGAAGCATCGGTTCCGGATTTTGAGAAACTGAAAATAAAAGAGGTTTTTCAAAATGAAATTTTCGGTGAAATTCCGATTCAGACCGGTTATTGCTATGGTCACAGCCAATCACTCAATGCTCTTGAATGGCATAAAAATTCAGAGGTGAATGTAGCAGTCACGGATGTTGTCTTGTTTTTGGGAACACTTTTTGAATTGGAGGACGGAAATAAGTTTAATTCCGACAATATAAAGGCGTTTTTGGTGAAAAAAGGACAGGCGATAGAAGTATATGGTACAACCTTGCATTTTTGCCCGTGCGAAACGGCAGACAGCGGCTTTGGCTGCGTAGTGGTTTTGCCCGAGGGTACAAATACCGTTCTTGAAAATGTACCGAGCGATAAGCTTTTGTTTCGCAAAAACAAATGGTTAATAGCTCATGAGAAAAACACGGAGCTCATTAATAAGGGTGTTGTTTCGGGCATTTACGGTAAAAATTTAAATGTGAACGAGGATTTGGATTAAGAGAAAAATTTTTCGGCGGTGGATTTTACCACCGCTGAATTTGTATTTGCTTTAAATACAGTGAAAGTGGGGACAATGATGCCCGATTTTGCTTTGAGTCATGGCTGAGGAGGAAAAATATGAAGCTGATTCACATATCCGATTTGCATATCGGAAAAAAAGTAAATGAATTTTCAATGCTTGAAGAACAGCGTTTTGCTTTGGAACAGATTATAAGCATTGCCGCAGGCCAAAAGCCTTTTGGAGTGATGATTTCCGGTGATGTGTACGATAAGTCTGTTCCGTCGGCGGAAGCTGTACAGGTATTTGATGATTTTCTGGTAAAGCTTTCCGAAATGAATTTAAAGGTTTTCGTTATAAGCGGAAATCATGATTCGGCGGAAAGATTGGCTTTTGCCGGAAGAATAATGAATAAAAGCGGAATTTATATTTCACCGGTTTACGGCGGAAGGGTTGAGCCACTGACTTTTAATGATGAATACGGAAAAATAAATTTTTATCTTCTGCCTTTTTTAAAGCCATCCTCCGTCAGACGTTTTTATCCCGAAAATGAAATAGAATCATATACCGATGCCGTGAAAAATGCGGTAGATGATATGCGGATAAATACATCCGAAAGGAATGTTATAATAGCGCATCAGTTTGTGACGGGCGCAGGTACAAGCGGCTCCGAGGAGATTTTCGTGGGCGGAAGTGAAAACGTAGCGTGTGAGGTGTTTGAAGGCTTCGATTATGCTGCACTCGGACACATACACAGGGCGCAGAATGTATGCGGAACTTCAGTTCGATACTGCGGTACGCCGTTAAAGTATTCACTGTCGGAGGTTAATCATAAAAAGACTGTAACCATTGTCGAATTAAATCAAAAGGGCAGCGTAAATGTCAGTGAGTGCGCTATTGTACCCATTCATGATATGCACGAAATAAAAGGCACCTACGATACACTTGTTTCAAGACATTTTTATGCCGATATTGATACTGAGGATTATATGAATGTTATTCTTACCGATGAAAGCGAAGTTCCCGAGGCACTCGGCAGACTTCGGTCGGTTTATCCGAATATAATGAAGCTAAGCTATGACAACGCCAAAACACGAAGTATAGGCGAAAAAGTGACTGGCGGAAGCGAGATAACCAAGACACCGTTTGAATTTTTGGCGGAGTTTTACAAAAAGCAAAACGGTTCAGAGCTTGATGAAACCAAAAAAAATTATGTTAAAAGTGTAATCGAACATATTTCGGAGGTGAGCCTATGAGACCGCTTAAGCTTACATTGTGCGGCTTTGGTCCCTTTGCCGATAAGACGGTAATAGACATGAGCAAACTTGGAAAAAAAGGCATATATCTTATAACGGGTGATACCGGAGCGGGCAAAACCACGATTTTTGATGCGATAACTTATGCGTTGTACGGCGATTCCAGCGGAAATATGCGTGAACCGAAAATGCTTCGGTCAAAGTATGCCGATGTCGGCACTTCGACAATGGCTGAATTGGTTTTTGAATATATGGGAAAGGTATATACCGTAAGGCGCTGCCCCGAGTACGTACGAGCTGCCAAAAAAGGCGATGGTACGGTTGTACAGAAGGCAGAGGCTGAGCTTATATATGAAGATGGTAGAGTTATCTCAAAAATAAAGGAGGTTGACTCGGCAGTAAAGGAAATACTTGGCATTGATCGTGACCAGTTTTTAAGTATTGCGATGCTTGCACAGGGTGATTTCAGAAAGCTTATAACCGCTTCAACAGAAAAAAGGAAGGATATTTTCCGTCGCATATTTAATACGGAATTTTATAAAAATATCCAGGATAAAATAAAAGCGGATTTTTTGTCAGCAGAAAAACAATACGAACAGCTCACCGGCAGTCTTAAGCAGTACGCCGAAAGCGTTGTGTACGATGAAGCGACGGTTTCATCGGAAAATGAGCTGAAAATCAATGCGGAAATCTCGTCTGCAGAAGAAGTAATTGCCGTTATAAGCAAGCTTACAGCAGATGATAACGAAAGCTTTATAAAAATAAAAAAGCAGGCAGAGGAAGTTGATGTGCAGATAATTGCAGTCAATCAGAATTTGAAAAATGCCGAAAATCTAAAAGAGCTTGAAAACAAAACAACTCTCTTGACAGAAAAGAGGGTTCTGTTAAATGAGCTTAATGCTTCACTGAACTCGGCCAAGAAAAATGAAAATATTATTTCCGAGCTAAAGAGTGAGGTGGCAGTTGAAAATAAGCTATTGACTCAGTATGATGATGCAGAGCGTGTGAAAAGAGAGATAATCAAGGCAAATAATGATATTGATGAGCTAAATAAGCTGGCAGCCGAGTGTAATAAAAATATCGAAAAGGCAATCAGTGAATCCGAGGCGGCGCAGAAGGAAATCGATGCCTTGGAAGATGTCGACAAAAGGCTTGAAATGCTGAAAAATGAAATTGACAGGACGAAGCAGTTGCTTTCTGAGCTCACGTTTGAAAAGAACTCGGTTGAGGGATGTAAAAAAGCATATTCCGATTGGATTTTAAAACGGGATGAATATACGAAGGCTGCCGATACGGAACGAACATTGGGAAAAGTGTATTTAAACACAAACAGAGCTTTCCTTGATGCGCAGTGCGGTATATTAGCGCAAAAGCTTGAGGATAATAAGCCGTGTCCTGTATGCGGTTCGACCGTTCACCCAATACCTGCGTCAGTTGCTGATGATTCTCCGACCGAAGCAGAGGTGGAGTCGGCAAAGGAGAATTTTGAAAAACAGGGAGAGATAAGTAAGACTTTGAGTGTTGATGCGGCAAGTTTTAAAGCCAAATATGAGGAAATACTAAACCATCTTGTTGCCGCCAATGCCGAGCGTTATTCAGACGGCGATTTGGAAACGGCATTAGACCAAATTAATAAAACTTATTCGGAGGCGGAGCTTAAAATAAAAGTTTTGCTTAAGCAAATCGAGGATGCTGAAAGGAAGAGTGTTAAAAAGCAAGAGCTTAAAAGATCTATAGCTGATTTTCAAAAGTTGCGGGAGAGCTTGTACGATAAGCTTTTGAATATTAATGCGAAACAATCCTCTCTTGACGGTGAATTAAAGGAAAAAAACAAGACACTTATTTCTTTGAACGAACAGTTGAAATACGTCGACCGTGCCACAGCGTCTGCGCATATTTCGGAGCTTACGGGAAAAGCCGATAAGCTGCAAGGTGTTATAGATGCGGCTCAGAAAAAATATGATGCGTGCAAAAATGAGGTGAGTGAGCTGGATGGTCATGTGGCTATGCTGAAAAGTTTGCTTGAAAATGTCAGTGCAGCAGATATCGATGCCGAAAAGCAGAAATTGGAGAATGCTTTGAAGATAAAGAATGCTTTGAATAATGAGCAAAATTCCCTGTGGGCGAGAATAGAGCAGAATAATAATATTTTGCATAGCGTTTCCAAAATAAAAGATGAGCTTGATAAAACAGAAAAACGTTATGTAATGCTAAAGGAATTATCGGACACCGTAAACGGTACTCTTTCGGGAAAAGAAAAGGTTATGCTTGAAACATATGTTCAAATGGTTTACTTTGATAAAATACTCGGTAAGGCAAATGCACGCCTTATGATTATGACGGATGGACAGTATGAGCTTGTGCGCCGCAGAGAAAACGGTAATTTAAGAAGTCAGAGCGGCTTGGAATTGGACGTTGTTGACCATTATAACGGCACCACGCGCAATGCGGAAACACTATCCGGCGGTGAGTGCTTTAAGGCATCACTTTCACTTGCTCTCGGTCTTTCGGATGAAATTCAGGCATCTGCCGGAGGCATAAGACTGGATACCATGTTTGTGGATGAGGGCTTCGGAACCCTTGACGATAATTCACTTAAACTGGCTGTAAATGCACTCAGTGCCATAAGTGAGGGAAACAGACTTGTGGGAATTATATCACATGTGCCTGAACTTAAGGAAAGAATTGATAAACAAATCGTGGTAACAAAGGATAAAATAGGAGGAAGCAAGGCTGAACTTGTGTGCTGATACTACATCCATATATTGAAGACTTATATTTTTGAAAGGATGATTTTATGAAAAGATTTGTTTGTGTATTATTCGCTTTTTTGATGGTGAGCGTTTAATTATCGGTATTTGCCGATAAAGAGAGTATGCCAAAAGCTAATGAAGAAACAGTTGCAGCAAATGTCGACAAAGAAAAACCGCTTAGCATCGGCGACGATTATTGTACGTGTTATAAACAGATTTAAGCCCGAAACATCTGTGACCGAAATGTACTTTGAATATGATGACATTGATGACGTATCGGAATGGGCATCCGATTTTGTTCAGATTATAAGCAATCTTGGTATTATGAACGGAGTGGGAGATAACAGCTTCGCCCCGCAGGACACTTATACCGCCGAACAGGCAGTTGCGACGGTAATAAGACTTTGTGATAAAAATAGCAGTGTAATTCAATAGCGAAAAATCCATAAAGTTTAGGTGGCGGCATAAACCGCCGCCTTTTTCTTATATCAAAAATATCCCCTCGGTAAATTTCGAGGGGATATAGAATCATTCTACAGTAGCGTTATTGTATGCTTCGAGAACTCTCTTTTCTATGTACTGTCTGAATTCAAAGTTTATGGGGTGAGCTACATCCTTAAATGTACCGTCCTTTAAACGTTTGTTTGGCATGGCAACGAACACCTTGCTTTCGTTTTCGATAACTTTGATATCGTGTACGGCAAAACAATCGTCAAAAGTAATAGATGCAATTGCTTTCATTTTGCTGTCAGTCTCAAATTTTTTAATCATGATGCTTGTAATTTCCATTTTTAACTCTCCTTTGCGATGAAAACATTTATTAAAATTATTATATGAAATATATGCATAT
>CAYRGA010000031.1:0-16550 GCA_964423705.1 uncultured Oscillospiraceae bacterium | reverse complement strand
GTGCTCTTATGTATAAAGAGAAGATAACATTCAAAAGTGAACTGGGTATAGTGATAGGTATTGCAGCACTTATTGCGCTTAATAATTAACGGCTTAATTTTTGTAATGCTGAATAAGAAAGGAAATTTGTTATGGAAATCTTAAATTTTAATGTTGACAAAAGCTTTGGTGAGTTTAAAATTCTCAATGCGACAAACGGAGGTCCGTGGCACAAAAGACATGCAAATGACCAGTGGCTCACTAACCTTGAAAAATATAAGGAGGCACGGATACCTTATTCCAGAAATCATGATTCCGGAGTTGTAACCATTTACGGAGGACCGTACAGCCATGATGTTGCGAATATATTTCCGAATTTTAATGCCGATGTAAACGACCCGAATTCGTATGACTTCGCATGTACGGATGAAGCTATATTAGTGACACTTGACGCAGGGACAAAAACCTTCTTCCGCTTGGGACAGACCATTGAACACCAAATCAAAAAGCACGGTACCGTTCCACCGACAGATTTTTATAAGTGGGCTGAGATTTGCGAACACATCATAATGCATTAAAACGAAGGCTGGGCAGACGGCTATAACTTGGATATGGAGTATTGGGAAATATGGAATGAGCCTGATTTGGACCCTGATGATTCTCCAAATAAACGAACCCGGGGCGGAACAAAGACGCAGTTTTTCGATTTGTACGAGATAACGGCAAAGCACCTGAAACAGAGATTCCCTAAAATTAAAATAGGTGGTCCGGCTCTTGCGGGCGATGAAAATTGGGCAGCTGATTTTTTGGCTGAGATGAGAAAAAGAAATGTCAAAATTGACTTTTTCTCGTGGCATATATATTGCACAGAACCGCATACTATGATGGAAAAAGCCGACAGGATAGAGGAACTTCTGATTAAAAACGGATATGGCGATGTTGAAACAATTTTGAATGAATGGAATTATATCAAAGGATGGGAAGAAGACTTCAAATATTCAATTCAAACCATTCACGGTATAAAGGGTGCGGCATTTACCATGGCTTGCATAACCGAATCTCAAAAAAGCAATGCAATCGACATGCTGATGTATTATGATACAAGGCCGAGTATTTTCTGCGGAGCATTTGATTTGTATTCGTACGAACCTCTTAAGGGATATTATCCGTTGAAATGGTATGGAATGTTTTATGATATGGTCGGAGAAATACGCTGTGAAAATGAGCCTGAAAATATTTATACACTTTGCGGTATCGATAAAAACGGTAAAACATTGACGGCAGTTACATATTATACCGATAATGATGACTCTGCCGATAAAGATATTAAAATTGACTTTAACAGAAACGGAAGCTATGAGATTTATCAGCTTGACAGTGAAAATGACGGATGTTTTAAGCAAGTAACGTCGGATTTGACATTTGTAATGAAGGCAAATACCTGTATTTTGTTAAAAGAAATATAAAAAAGTTTACAAAAAGCTCCCCGACTAAAGTTTAACTGCTGTCTGGGAGCTGAATTAATTATCGCTTGTAAATGTGATTGAAATGTCTGAATTTATTTTTGTCTATACTGTTTAATTGGTCGCCGGTTATGCGGAATTGCCAGTTGCCGTCGGCTTTTCCGGGAATATTCAGTCTGGTATCGGCACCGTAGCCTAAAATATCCTGTATTGGGAATATTGTCATTGAGGCGTTGCTGGCATATATGGCTCTTAAAATGCTGTCGTAGCCGCGATTCCAGTCTGCATCAGTATAACCGCAGTAATCAAGCATATATTTTCTGCTGTTGTCGTCCAGCTCCCACACATATCCCAGGAGAGTGTTGTTGTCATGGGTTCCGGTATATGCAACGCAGTTTTCGTTGTAATTGTGCGGCATATGAGGATTGTCACCATCATTTAAAAATCCGAATTGAAAGACCCTCATGCCGGGGAAGCCGCTGTATTTAACGAGCTCTGTAACCTCATCTGTGATATCACCCAAATCCTCGGCTATTATAAGCTTGTCACCCTTAATGGCATTTACCGCATCGACAAATTTTCTGCCGGGACCCTTTTTCCATTCTCCCTCACGTGCAGTTTTGGCAGTGCCGGGGACCGACCAATAGGATTCTATACCACGGAAATGGTCTATTCTGACACCGTCAAACATTGAAAACATGTGTCTTAGGCGGTCTATCCACCACGAAAAGCCGTCCTTTTCCATAAGCTCCCAGTTGTAGAGGGGATTTCCCCAAAGCTGACCGTCCTCGCAGAAATAATCCGGCGGAACACCGGCTACGCAGGAGGGCTTGTTTTCTTCATCCAGCATAAACATTTCCTTGTTCGCCCATACATCGGCACTGTCGTAGGATACATAAATCGGAATATCTCCGATAATTTTTATACCCTTGGAATTTGCGTAAATCTTTATTTCCGCCCATTGCATAAAGAATTCGTATTGAATGAATTTCCACATGAACAGAACATCTTCGTCGATATTTTCGTTGTCCCATTCATTCCATGCCTTTTCGTTGTTGGCATTTTTAAGAGCCATGAATTGGCAGAACTGCTTTATATATTTGTGATTTTCCGTAAATTCCTCTATATCATGTCGGTTCGATACACGTTTTGATGCTTTCATCAAAATGTCAAAGCGCGTGCTGTACAGCCGTGTAAATTCACAGCAGTACGGCTGATTTTGGCGGTATGGCTCCAGCTCATCACTTGTCAGAAGTCCTTTTTCGCACAGCTTGTTTAAGTCAACAAAATACGGATTTCCACCGAATGCACTGTAGGATTTGTAAGGGGAATTACATTCGTCCACCATGCAGAAGGGGAGAACCTGCCACCAAGTAAATCCTGTATCACTCAAAAAATCTATAAATCTTTTCGCTTCATTTCCGAAGCTTCCGATGGAATAATCACCGAAAAGCGATGAAATGTGCATAAGTACGCCGCTGCTTCTTTTCATTTTTATGTCGTAACGATAGTTTATATCGTTTCTCCTTTCCTGCAAGCCTATATAACATATTTTACAATGTTATGGAGCGTATGTCAACTAACAATATTTGCAAGTCGTTTTACAAAAAAACAGCGCGGCTGCCGTGAAGGCTGCCGCACTGTAAGGGGGAAAGTATTATGCTGTTACTATATTGTTTGCGTCCTGAAGACCGAGATATTCGATTGCTTCTTCACGCATTTTGTATTTTAAGATTTTTCCTGCCGCGTTCATCGGGAAGGAGTCAACGAAGCGTATGTATTTGGGTACTTTATGCTTTGCGAGATTTGCGATGATAAAATCTCTTAAGCTTTCTTCGGTAAGTCCGCTTCCCTCCTTGGGGATAACGCATGCCATAGCTTCTTCTCCGTACTGCTTGTCCGGTACACCGATAACCTGGACATCCTTTACGTTCGGGTTTGTATAGATGAAGTCCTCTATTTCCTTCGGATAGAGGTTTTCACCGCCGCGGATGATCATGTCCTTTATTCTTCCGGTTATTTTAAAGTAGCCCTCGGGGGTTCTGCGGGCCAAATCGCCCGAATGAAGCCAGCCGTCTTCGTCAATTGCGGCGGCGGTAGCTTCGGGCATTTTGTAGTAGCCCTTCATTATGTTGTAGCCGCGTGCGACAAATTCGCCGTCTGTATTGTCGGGAAGCTCCTCGTTTGTTTCGGGGTCTACGATTTTACATTCAACTCCGAAAATAGGACCGCCGACAGTATTAACACGTGTTTCGAGTGAGTCGGTGGTTTTGCTCATGGTAGTTGCCGGGGAAGCTTCTGTCTGACCGTAGGTTATGCATATTTCCGGCATATGCATTTTTTCCACAACCTCCTGCATTGTCTGTATCGGGCATGGCGAGCCTGCCATTATGCCGGTACGCATGTGTGAAAAATCGGTCTTTTCAAAGTCCTCATGGCCGAGCATTGCTATAAACATGGTCGGTACGCCATGGAAACAGGTGATTTTTTCTTTGTTTATGCAGTCAAGGCCGCGACGCGGCGAAAATGCCGGTATGGGCGACATGGTTACACCGTGTGTCATTGAAGCGGTCATCGCAAGTACCATTCCGAAGCAGTGGAACATAGGCACTTGAATCATCATTCTGTCCGCCGTGGACAAATCCATGCAGTCACCGATAGCCTTTCCGTTATTTACGACGTTGTAATGCGTGAGCATTACGCCCTTCGGGAAGCCTGTGGTTCCTGAAGTGTACTGGATGTTGCACACGTCGTGCTTGTTTATGACGAGCTGACGTCTTAAAATTTCCTCATACGGCACGCTGTCTTTTCTTTCAAGTGCCTCTTCCCAGGTCAAAGCACCGGGAATCTCACAGTCAACGGTGATAACGTTTCTTAAGAAAGGCAGCTTTTTGGAGTGGAGCGGAGTGCCTTTTTTATGTGTTTCGAGCTCCGGACAAATCTGCTGAATGATTTCCTTGTAATTGGAATCCTTGTAGCCGTCTATCATTACGAGGGTGTGTGTATCGGATTGTCTTAAAAGATACAGAGCTTCGTATACTTTGTATGCTGTGTTTACGGTTACCAGTACGGCACCGATTTTTACCGTTGCCCAGAAGGTGATATACCATGCGGGCACATTGGTAGCCCAAACAGCCACGTGGTCACCGCGGCGTACACCGAGTGCTATAAGTGCGCGGGCGAAGTCGTCGACATCATCTCTGAACTGTGTATAGGTTCTGGTATAGTCGAGTGTGGTATATCTGAATGCGTATTGATCCGGAAATTCCTCGCATACGCGGTCTAAAACCTGTGGGAAGGTGAGGTCAATGAGGTTATTCTTTTTCCAAATATACTTACCTGTCTTTTGTCTGTTGTCGTAAAGCATGTCGTTTGACATGGCATTGGCCGTGTATTTCGACATATAGTCGATGAACTGCGGAAATACTATGCCGGCATCCGACAGATCGGGAGCCCATTGCTTGAGCCATTCAAATGTGACATAGCCTTCATAGTTTATCGAGCGGAGTGCAGACAGAAAGCTGTCTATCGGCATATCTCCTTCGCCCATCATACGGTATGTGACGTTTCCGTTTTCGTCACATACAGAGTCCTTTATGTGAATATATTTTATGTACGCACCGAGGTTTTGAAGGGTCTGCTCCGGGAATTCACCGAAAAATCTGTATGGGTGATGTATATCCCACAGTGCCGCTACATTATCACTGGCAATTTCGTTAAGCAAATCTCTGAGCCTTTCGGTGTTTGCGTATACGCCGTTTGTTTCAACAAGCAGGGTTATGTTATTTGCTTCCGCAGTGGGAACGAGTGCTTTGATTTCTTCGACGATGCTTGCATCGTCCACTTCGCCCTCAGGTGCAGCCTTTAAATCTCCCAAAATTCTGATATAGGGTGTTTTTAGCTTAGCGGCTATCTCAATATAGCGCTTGATTTCTTCAAGATTTTCTTCACGCTTTTCTGTGAATTTTAAGCAGCATCCCGTTGACAGACAGGGAATTTCGAGGTGAATGGCATCAAGCTTTTTTAGTGTTTCCGCACATCTTTCCGGCGAAAACGGTGAAGAGGCAAATTTGTCGCCGATTTCTCTGACTTCGATTCCGTCAAAGCCGAGGTCCTTTGCCATTGAGCGGATATCCTTCCAGCTGTAGTTCGGACATCCCAAGGTTGAAAAAGCGAATTTCATAACTGTTTGTTCCTTTCTTTTTTAGTATAAAAAAACCTGTAAACGGGATTTTGCCGTCTACAGGAAGATATTTGTGGATAAAATTATACAGTTATTATATTTTGTATAGGATATCCATCAATATCCTCTCATGGTAACGGAGAGAAACCCGGTCAAGTCTAATCGCCTTTCGGCTTTCAATTGACTGCTCAGGGGTGAGTTCGCGTTTGACGGTAAACACTGTTTCGCAGCAACCAACAGCTCTCTTAGCTTTACGTGTCAAGGCTTTTTCCCTTTCATCGCATTTAATATGTTTTATAGTGTACCATATATTTTCGGATTTGTCTATAATAAATTTGTTGAAATTCGGATAAAATCGTCAAAAAAATTTGTATAATTATACAGACAAATACGCTTAATAATTAAAAATTTGTCTTGTGTACGACTTGCTGTGTCAGCTGTAAAGTATAAAACCGCCGTTTTGTACATATGCATTGTTTCCGAGATTTGTGACATTGTGCGAAATGAAAACCGTATCCGCCGTTATTTTAAACGCACTGTCCGACAGATTTACCGCAGCGGTTATTTTATCGTTTTTAAAGCTGCGCTCCATTCGTAAAATCCCGTTTTTGTATTCATTAAAATGTATGTCGCCGTATTTTAATGCATTCGATGAATTTTTAAGCGATGTCATACAGCCGTAGAAATCAAAGATTTCCCGATTTATGTTTCGGTAATCGAAAAAGCATCTGTTAAACGGGTCGTTAAAGCCCTTCATGCCTATTTCATCGCCGTAATAAATGCACGGACTTCCCGGAAGGAAAAACTGTAAAAACACAGCTGTTTTAATGCGTGACATAGCGGTTTTGATTTCGCAGTCCGAGTAGATGTAGCATACCTTCTCCGACTTCGGCATTTCAAGGTCTGCACCTGATAGGTTTGTGAATATTCTTTCAGTGTCATGAGTTGAAAGGCTGTTCATAAGGCAGTGGAGAACCTCGTCGGGATAGTTTTCTACGATTGTCATTATCTCCGAGGCAAAGACCTCGCTTGTGATTAACCCCTTCACAAGATTAATAACGGCATTTCGGAACGGATAATTCATAACCGAGTCGAGCTCTGCATTTGAAAAGTATTTTCTGCGGACATCATACGCTGTTTTGTTTGAGGCATCCTCCCAGACCTCGCCGTATATCGCTGCCGTGCTTTTTTCTGCTTTTACGGTGTCGCGCAGCAGCTTTATAAATTCGTCGGGAAGCTCATCGGCGACATCCAGACGAAAGCCGTCCGCACCGGCACGGAGCCAATGCCTGATAACGCTGTTATCGTCAGTTATGATATATTTGATGTAGTCCTCATTCAGCTCGTTTGTACACGGAAGAGTATCTATACCCCACCAGGAGTCGTATTTGTTCGGATATTCTGAAAAGCTGTACCAATTTCGGTATGGTGAGTCGGGATTTGAGAATGCTCCGCCTCCGAAGTGATTGTATTTATCGAAATATATGCTGTCACATCCGGTGTGCGAAAATACGCCGTCAAGGATTATCTTTATTCTGCATTTGTGTGCTTCATCACAAAGCTGAGTAAAATCCTCCTCAGTCCCGAGCATCGGGTCGATTTTCCTATAGTCGCAGGTGTCGTATCTGTGATTTGAGTATGCTTTAAATATCGGATTTAAATATATGATTCCGACTCCCAAGTCCTTTAGATAAGGAAGCTTTTGTGTTATTCCCTTTAGGTTTCCTCCGTAAAAATCATTGTTCAGTATCTTGCCGTTTTCATCGGGAAGATAAGCCGGAGCTTCTGACGTGCTTGCGTGCATGTAATAGGGTGTGAGCTTGTCATATGTATCACATTCGCCGCATTTGTTGAATCTGTCCGGGAAAATCTGGTATATCACGCGTCCTTTAAAATCGTCGGGAGTTTTGTAGTCCCGAGGAATACAAGTGATTTGCCACATGGTTCCGTCTTCAATGTTCGTGTCACTGTCACCGTATTTCATCAGTTTAAAGCTTGAATTATCGGTTGTTATGTCAAATCTGTAGAAATACAGGCCACATTCATTAAGTGAAAATGTGCCGCTAAATACAGTATAGCAGTCGTATCTTTTGGCTTCATGAAGTGGGAAATCTGCCTCAAAGCCATCATCGCGCTCCAAGTGAACACATACGGTCTGAGTATTGCACGAATCGGGAATGTGTATGTTGAGGGTACACTTTTCGTCCTTTCTTAAACATCCGAATGGCTTTTTGTATTCTGAATTTTTGCTGTCAAATAAGATTCTCATTATTATCACCATAAAACTAACGGCACTGCCGCAGGTGCGGCAGTGTCGGTATAATTTTGATTTTTGATTTACTGCTGGCGTAATGCCGCAGTGAAAAAGCAGTTATTTTTATTAGCTGTATTATTTGCAGTGCCAGATGTTATCTGCGTATTCCCGGATGGCTCTGTCAGATGAGAAGATACCGGCTTTGGCAATATTTGTAAGTGACATATCCATAAATTTGTATTTGTCCGCATAGGCTTTTGTCACTGATTCCTGAGCCTTTACATACGAATCGTAATCCGCTAGGGTCATGTATGCATCTGCCGTTCCGAATGCGTTTGTAAGCAGGGATTTGGCAATGTCGTCAAATCTGGCTCCGAGTACATTGGATGTCAGCAAGTCAAGTACGGCTTTTAGGTCATTGTTGCCGTTGACATAGTCGAGCGGAGAATAGCCTTGACGCCATAATGCTTCAACCTCGTGCGCTTTAAGTCCGAAAAGGAAGATGTTATCCTTGCCGACCTGCTCAAATATTTCGACATTTGCACCGTCAAGTGTTCCCAGAGTAACAGCACCGTTTATCATTAGCTTCATGTTTCCGGTACCGGACGCCTCTTTTCCGGCAATTGAAATCTGCTCGGAAATATCAGCAGACGGTATTATTATTTCGGCGAGGGAAACCTTATAATCTTCAATAAATACCACCTTGAGTTTATCCCTAACTGTCGGGTCGGAGTTTATGGTGTTTGAAACTGCGCATATAAGGCGGATTATCTGCTTTGCCATAAAGTATCCGGCAGATGCCTTTGCGGCAAATATAAATGTTCTCGGCTTGAAATCCATGTTCGGATTTTCTTTTATTTGGAGATACATGTGAAGTATCTGCAAAACATTTAAAAGCTGTCTTTTGTATTCGTGAAGCCTTTTTATTTGTACATCAAAAATTGAATCCGCATCAACCTTGATACCGTTTGCTTGCAAAATGTAATCGGCAAGTCGCTGTTTGTTTGCCTTCTTAATATCAAATAATTTATCGGCTACCTGCTTGTCACCGTGATATTTGAGGAGCTTTTCAAGCTCCTTTGAATCCTTTTTGAATCCATCACCGATAAGCTCGGTTAAATATTCAGTAAGGAGCGGATTTGACTGGCAGAGCCAGCGTCTGTAGGCGATACCGTTTGTTACGTTTGTGAATTTTTCGGGTGTAATGTTACAGTAATCCTTGAATATGCTGTTTTTAAGGATTTCACTGTGGAGTTTCGATACACCGTTGACAGTGTGGCAAGCTGCCAGGCACATATTTGCCATTCTTATTTCACCGTTGGCAATGACTGCCATATAGTCGATTTTTGCATAATCTCCCGGGTAAACATCGTTAAGCTGAATAAGGAGTCTGCGGTTAATCTCTGCAACAATCTGATATATTCTCGGCAGCTGGTCGTTAAACATGTGCTCATTCCAGCGTTCAAGTGCTTCGCTCATAACCGTGTGGTTTGTATATGAAAGGGTTTTGCAGGTTATATCCCATGCATCGTCCCAGCCGTAGCCGTAATTATCCATGAGTATTCTCATAAGCTCGGGAACACATAACGCCGGGTGAGTGTCATTTATGTGTATGGACACTTTGTCGGCAAGGTTGTCAAGTGTTTTGTATTTTGCGAAATGCTTTTTAACGATGGTTTGCAGAGATGCACTTACAAAGAAATACTGCTGTTTTAATCTTAAAATTTTTCCTTCGATATGGTCGTCGGCAGGGTACAATACCTTGGATATCACTTCCGCCTTTGTGTTTTCTTCTATTGCCTTAGCATAATCTCCTCTTGAAAAGGCGGTCATATCAAAGCTTTTCGGCGATTTGGCACTCCAGAGAACCAGCTTGTTTACAGCTGGGGTATTGTAGCCGGATATAAGCATATCGTACGGCACAGCCAGTACAACGGTATAGTCGACATGCTCTGCGTGGTAACCCTTTTCGTCGAACCATTCGTTCACATGACCGCCGAATCTTACTTCAACCGATTCGTCCGGTCTTCCCTTCAGCCATACATCACCCAGGTTAAGCCAGTCATCGGGAAATTCCATCTGCCAGCCGTCGATGATTTTCTGTTTGAATATGCCGAACTCATATCTTATAGAATATCCCGTTGCCGGTATGGCCAGCGTTGTCATTGAATCCATATAGCATGAGGCAAGTCTGCCCAAGCCGCCGTTTCCCAGACCTGCATCGGGTTCGATGTCATAAATATCATTAATGTCAACATTGATGGTTTTGAGAGCCTTTTTAAAAGCATCCTCAATGCCGAGGTTGTACAGATTATTGTGAAGAGAGGTTCCTACAAGGAATTCCATTGACATGTAGAATACTTGCTTTTCCTCTTTTTTACCTGCACTTTTGTTAAATTCCATGTTCTTTTCGGACAAAATATCACGTACAACCATGCATGCAGTCATATATACCTGATGCTGTGTTGCATCGGCAATGGCACATCCGAAGTTGTTTTTACATTTTTCGTCCAAGAGCTTCATAGCTGATTTTTGATCAAGATTCATTTATTTAATTCTCCTTCTTTCGTTTTGATGCTGTGCTTCGGTTTTGATATCCGAGGCTCGGGATTAGTTTACAAGCTCGTTGTAAATATCCATATATTTGTCTGCCGGTATTTTCCAGCTGCTGTCGTATTTCATAATTTGTGTTCTGAATCGGTCAAGCTTATCTTTGTCGTAATAAAAGTCAACTGCGCGCTGCACGGCTGACAGCATGTCGTGTGCGTTGAAAACTTTGAAGGTAAAGCCTCTGCCCTCTAAGGTTTCGGTATTTAATGCCGGTACTGTGTCTACAAGTCCTCCGGTTTCACGCACTATCGGTATTGTGCCGTAGCGCATTGCGATTAACTGCGAAAGCCCGCAGGGCTCACTTTTCGACGGCATGAGCAGATAGTCGGCACCTGCATATATCTCGCTTGCAAGTGCAGAGTTAAAGGTTATGTTCGCCGATACCTTATCGGGATGGCAATATTCCATAAAGTTGAACATATCCTCATACTTTTTGTCGCCCGTGCCCAGGATTACAAGTTGCATATTAATGTTTTGAAATTCCTGTGACACATATTCGACCAGTTCCAAACCCTTGTGCTTTACAAGCCTTGAAATCATCGCCACTATGGGAATATCGGGATTAATCGGTAAGCCCAGCTTGCTTTGCAGAGCTTCCTTGCATTTGTATTTACCTTCTTTGTTTGACGGGGAAAATTTAAACGGTATTTTTTCGTCATTTTCCGGGTTGTATAAAACTGTATCGATTCCGTTTATAACTCCGCAAAGTTTATATGCATTTTCATTTAAAATGCTTTCCAATCCGTTTGCAAAATATGCATATTTGATTTCATGAGCATAGGTTTCGGAAACGGTTGTTATCTTATCACAAAGTACAATGGCGGTTTTCATGGCATTTATCATGCCGTCAAAGGAGCATGCATTTCTCCAGTATTCGTCAACGCCCAGTACCTCGCCCAGAAAGCTCTGTTCGGCTTTTCCTTGGTATTCTATGTTGTGAATCGTGTAAACCGTGCGGATGTTTTTGTACATATCGAGATTTGAATAATGTGCTTTTAAAAACAACGGCAGAAATCCGGTTTGCCAGTCGTTACAGTGAATAACGTTCGGAGTGAATTGTATTAACTGCAGACATTCGAGTACCGCCTTTGAGAAGAATGCGAATCTCTCACCGTCATCGTTGTATCCGTACAGGGAATCACGACCGAAATAATATTCGTTATCTATAAAATAATAAACCAAATCGTTCCTTTTGTTCTTGCCGCGACCGGTGTTTTTAATAACTGCCTTAAATACTCCGGCATAAGCACTTCGCCATGCCAGAGGCACGTACATGTTTCCTACGTATTGTATGTCAAAGTTTTGATTGTACTTTATGGACTTATAGTATGGAAGTATAACACATACTTCGTTATCCTTGATTTTTGAAAGTGCCTGCGGCAAAGCACCTGCGACATCACCCAATCCGCCTGACTTGGCAAAGGGTGCGGCTTCGCTTGAAGCAAATAAAATTTTCATTGTGTAATCACCTTTCCGATTGTATGGCAAAGTCTGTGTGAGCCGAAGCTCGGTCACACAGACCGCTGTTTTATATGACTTCTCTCTTATGAATAATTATAGGCGCTGAAGATGCTCCTGTCAAGGCTGCGCCCTGAGAAATCGTAACATCTTTATCGATTATCGAATAATTTATGTTTGCGCCGGAGCCTATGGAGGTTCCCTGCATTACAATAGAATTTTTAACTACGGCATCTTTGGCTATCGTAACGCCCCTGAACAATATTGAGTTTTCCACCTTTCCGTAGATTTCACAGCCATCGGCTATAAGACAGTTACTTGCAGAGCAGCCGTCATGGTAAAATGCCGGTGCTTGGTCGCGTACCTTCGTCCTTATAACCGCGTCCGATTTGAATATATCGTTTCTTATCTCAGGCTGCATTAATTTAAAGCTGTTTCTGAAGTAGGAAATGGTATTGTGATTTCTGAGAACCGTTCCTTGAAATTCATATGCGTTGATTTTTATGGAGTTATTCGTAAAGCGTGTCATCAGATAATCTTTCTCAAAGCTGTATCTTCCTCTTGAAACATAGTTGTTTATTATGTTTAGAAGAGTTTTTCTTTCTATTATAAACATACCCATGCCGATTTTGGATTTTTCGCCGAGCATATAGCCTATGGAAAGGTCGTTGACAATGCCGTCTTTTTCGGTTAAAACCAAATCATTGCTGTCACATTCGTAGGATTCGATCTCACTGTTGCATACAGCGGTGACTTCAGCACCGGACTAGATATGTGAACGCAGAGCATCGTTAAAGTCGATGTTGCAGATGACGGTTGTGTCACACATTACCACGTAATCCGGCTTGGTTTTGTTAAGAAATGATATCGCATTGAACAGCGCCTCCAGATTTCCGCGGTATACGTTTGTAACACCGGTAGAGAACGGGGGCAAAATGTATAAGTTTGCACCTTTTCTGTTTAAATCCCATTCACGGCCGCCGCCGAGGTGGTCCATAAGTGACTGGTAGTTGTATTTTGTGATGACACCTATAGACGAGATGTTTGAATTTACCATGTTTGAAAGAACAAAATCTATAAATCTGTATCTTCCGCCAAAGGGCATGGAAGCGACGGTTCGGTGCCTTGTAAGCTCACCCATTGTTGTATCATAAATGTTTGAAAAAATAATACCGGACATTTTCATTGAAATAACCCCCTTATTCAACAATGCATTCGCCGTCGGCAATGTCCTGCGCTTTGGCAATTACGCATATGTTTTTCTGTATACTTTCCGGATTTTCCGGCTCTGTACCGATTTGAGCATTTTCACCTATAGTACATTCTTCGCTTATTATAGAGTATTTTATGACTGCTCCTTTTTTTACATGTGTATTCGGCATTATAACGCTGTTTTTAACATATGCACCTTCTTCTATAACGCAGCCTGTCGAGATGACGGAGTGTTCGACCTTTCCCGAAATTATGCAGCCTTCCGTAACAAGCGAATCCGTGATTTGAGCATTTTCGTTAAAAAAGCTGGCGGGCTGTGCATAGTTTCTGGCATAAATCTTGAAGTCGGGGTCATTTAATTCTATCGGAACATCGGGATTTATCAAATCCATGTTCGCTTCCCAAAGACTTTGTATGGTTCCGACATCCTTCCAGTAACCATCAAATTGATAAGCGTAAAGGCGGCGGTTATCGTTCAGCAACTCCGGAATAACGTCCTTTCCGAAATCGTTTGAGGAATTTTCCTTTGCTTCATCCTCTATAAGGTATTTGCGCAGGATATCCCAGTTAAATAAATATACACCCATCGAAGCTTTGGTGCTTTTCGGTATCTTCGGCTTTTCTTCAAATTCGTATATCGAATTATCCTCATGAGTGTTCATTATACCAAAGCGTGATGCCTCCTCAAGCGGTACATCCAAAACGGCAATGGTACATTCCGAATTGTTCTTTTTGTGGAAATCCAGCATTTTTGAATAATCCATTTTATAAATATGGTCACCCGATAAAACCAGTACATATTTGGGATTGTAGCGGTCTACAAAACGAATGTTTTGGTATATTGCATTGGCAGTACCCTTGTACCATTCACTTTTTTGGCTTTTTGAATATGGCGGCAAAACGTGAACACCGCCGAAATTACGGCTTAATCCCCACGGGGAGCCGTTTCCAATATAATCATTTAATTCCAGAGGCTGATATTGTGTCATTATGCCTACGGTGTCAATTCCTGAGTTTACACAGTTAGATAACGGAAAATCTATAATTCTGTATTTGCCTCCGAAGGGTACAGCGGGCTTGGCTGTTTTTTCGGTAAGAACCAAAAGTCGGCTTCCCTGACCTCCTGCCAATAACATGGCTATACATTCTTTGCGCATTGAACTTGAGTACATACTGTTTACCTCCTGTAAGTTTTATTAAACGCTTCGCTTTACAGCTGAAAGTAGGTAGCCTTTACGGTTGCACAGCTTCCCGACAGAAATGTTCCTGCCGCATAAGCGTTGAATGACGTTTTTCGGTAAGATTTTATTGAAATTTATAATATGTTGTCGATAGTGCCGGAATGGTTATTTCTACGCTGTTTTCCAACGAGTGCATCGGTATGGGTTTTGATTTGACCGGTGATAAGCGTTCTCCGCTTCCTCCGTAAATCTTTTTGTCGCTTGAAAAGACACATTTGTAGGTGCCGCTTTTCGGAACACCGATTCGATAATTTTTCCTTGTTACCGGGCAGAAATTACATACGGCTATTATTTCATTGCCGTTTTTGTCTATTCTGCGGAAGGATATCACAGATTGTGAGTTATCATCAGGGCAAATCCATTTAAAGCCGTTCCAGTCACTGTCGTTTTCCCAGAATGCCTTTGTATCAAGATAAAACTTGTTTAAATCATGTACATATTTCTGCATTTGACGGTGCGGCTCATAGTCAAGAAGCAGCCAGTCAAGCTCCTTCGAATAATCCCATTCTATGAATTGGGCGAATTCATTTCCCATAAAAGAAAGCTTCTTTCCCGGGTGAGCAATCATATATCCGTAAAATGTTCTTAAATTTGCAAATTTATCTGCGTATTCGCCGGGCATTTTGCTTATCATGGAGCATTTTCCGTGAACCACCTCGTCATGTGAAAGCGGAAGTATATAATTTTCGGAAAAGGCATACGTCAGTGAGAAGGTTAAATTGTTATGTCTGCCCTTTCTGAACAATGGGTCTGTAGACATGTAACCCAGCATATCATTCATCCAGCCCATGTTCCATTTATAATTGAAGCCCAAACCGCCGTCGTATACCGGCTTGGTTATCATAGGGAATGCGGTCGATTCCTCGGCTATCATTAAAACGGACGGTAATGCCTTAAATGCGGCAGTGTTGAGCCGCTTCAGAAAGTCTATTGCTTCCAAATTATAATTACCGCCGTATCTGTTCGGACGCCAGTTACCCGGTGTTTTTCCGTAATCCAGATACAGCATCGAGGCAACGGCATCAACTCTTATTCCGTCAATATGATAGTTTTTCAGCCAAAATACCACATTTGAAATGAGAAAGCTTATGACCTCATTTCTGCCGTAGTCGAAAATTCTCGTGTTCCAGTCGGGATGTTCGTTTTTCAGCGGGTCTGAATACTCGTAGCAGCAAGTGCCGTCAAATTCGAACAGACCGTTTTCGTCCTTTGGAAAATGTGCGCCGACCCAATCTGCTATTACTCCTATCCCGGATTTATGACAGATATCCACAAAAGCTGCGAAATCCTCAGGAGTTCCGTATCTGGAGGTCGGAGCATAATATCCCGTCACCTGATAACCCCATGAAGGGTCGTAAGGATATTCCGAAACAGGCATAATTTCGATATGAGTATATCCCATTTTTTTGACATAGGTGACAAGCTGCTTCGCAATGTCGCGATAATTATAAAAATTGCCGTCGGGATACTGCTTCCACGAACCGAGATGCACTTCATATATGTTTATGGGGGATTCCAGAGGATTCTTTTTATCCTTGCTTTCTAAATATATACGGTCTGTCCATTTGTATGCATCAATATCATAAATTTTACTTGCATTCTCGGGACGGGTACATGCATGAAATGCGTAGGGGTCGCTCTTGTACAGGAATCGCCCATCCTTTGATTTTATATAATATTTGTAGTTATCAAATTTGCATGCGGTATCGGCATAGCATTCCCAGATGCCGTTTTTGATATGATTCATCGGAAGTGCGCTTGTATTCCAGTCGTTGAAGTCGCCTACCAGATTAACCGAATCGGCATTTGGTGCCCACACACGAAACACGTAACCGATGTCAGCCTTGTGACAACCCAAAAATGTATATGCGTTTGTGCATGTGCCGCTTGAAAAGTCATCGATAAGCTGAAAAATGTCGGTTTTCTCTTTTGGTTTTATACTCATAATACATACATCCTTTATGCAATTAATTTTCAACCAGTAAAGATTTTGTACAGCCGTCAATCGGGTTGATACAATATTAATTATTCTATTCGGCAATACAAATAAATATGACACAAATTCTATGTCTGTATTTTCTTTATAATATTATAGCACATAAGTATATTGCTTGGCTATATCTAAAATTATACAAATATGGCATAGGATC
>CAYRGA010000030.1:0-16859 GCA_964423705.1 uncultured Oscillospiraceae bacterium | reverse complement strand
GCCTGAGTGCTTGCGGATGTAGGTAAGTTAAAAAATTCCAAGGCATACGGAAGAACCAATACAACCAAAATAACCGTCAAAAGCATTTTAACTATTCTTTTTTTTATAAGTTTTCTTTTCATATACATATTTTCCTTTGCTTTTAATAACACCTATAATCAAATTATATCATTTCATCGCAAATTTTGTCAACAACATATCCTATTTGTTTACAATACGCCCCGTAATTTTAACATTTCCCGTAAAGCTCCGAAAACAAGGACAAAAGCGGCATACCTTAAAACTAAGGCATGCCGCTTTTGCATTTAGGCTGTATGCTTCATTCACACGCAGTCATTTGGCGAAAACATACTTTTGAAACAATCAAAATTTAATTTTTTTCACAACATCCGCACAGCGCTTGCAAAGCCTCGGATGCTCGGTATCTGTTCCGACAGTCTTTGAATACATCCAGCAGCGTTCGCATTTTTCACCCTCTGCCTGAGATACCTTTACCTTCAAGCCCTCAGCTTCTTCACCAATATATGCATCGACGCAGTCGCCTTTAGTTACAGCCGCATCGGAAACGATGAATATTGTAACCAAATCCTTTTCGCATTCCTTCAAGAAATCATAAAGCTTTCCGTCAGCAAAAAGCTCAACCTTGGCATTAAGGGAATGTCCGATAACCTTATCTTTTCTGGCTATTTCAAGTGCCTTACTTACATCGGCTCTTATCTTTTTGATAAATTCATATTTATCGTTAAGCGCATCATTGTCATACTTGTCATTTGTCTTAGGCATATCGTTAAATACCACCGCATATTTATCATCGGATGCTTTGTGCGGCATTGACTGCCATATTTCTTCCGAAGTAAAGCACAATACAGGTGCCAAAAGTCTAACCAAAGAATCCAGAATAATATACATAGCCGTTTGCGCACTTTTTCTCTCAAAGCTGTGTGCATTTTCGGTATACAGTCTGTCCTTTATGATATCAAGGTAGAAGTTACTCATGTCAAGGACACAGAACTGATGCGTTGCCACCTGCATTAAGTGGAAATCGTATGACTCATAATAGCTCATAACCTTTTTAACGAGATTATTTATTTTCAAAAGGGCAAATTTATCAATTTCAAGCATATCCTCATATTCAACCATATCGGTTTCGGGATTAAAGCCCTTCAGGTTACCCAAAATGTAACGCGCGGTATTACGTATTTTACGATAGCTTTCGGATATCTGCTTAAGCATATCATCACTGATTTTAACATCGGACTGATAATCTGCGGATACAACCCACAGTCTTAAAATATCCATACCGTATTTTTGTCCGACCTTGAGCGGGTCAACACCGTTTCCGAGAGATTTCGACATTTTTCTGCCGTCCATATCTACAACAAAGCCATGTGTTACGACGTTTTTATACGGAGCACCCATACCCATTGCCACCGACGTCAAAAGTGATGACTGGAACCAGCCTCTGTACTGGTCGTTACCCTCAAGGTACAAATCAGCCGGCCAAGACAGTTCGTCATTGCCCTCCAGTACCGCATAATGCGATGAACCGGAGTCAAACCAAACATCCATGATATCCTCTTCTTTGGTAAATTCCGTACATCCGCACTCAGCACATTTTGTACCCTCGGGCAGAAGCTCCGCGGAATCACATTGATACCATGCATCGGAGCCCTTTTCCTTAAAGATATCCGATATTTTATTTATGGTTTCATCATTTATAAGCTCATGACCGCAATTTTTACAATAGAAAATCGGGAGCGGAACACCCCATTTTCTCTGCCTTGAAATACACCAATCGTTTCTGTCCTCAACCATTTTCTTGATGCGGTCTTCACCCCATGCAGGAATCCAGTTGACCTCCTCGATGGCTTTTACAGCATCCTTTTTAAATCCGTCCACCGAAGCGAACCACTGCTCTGTAGCTCTGAAAACAATAGGCTTTCCGCAACGCCAGCAATGCGGATACTGATGCTTAATCGGCTCTATTTTCACAAGTGAATTCGATGCTTTCAAATTCTCCAAAATAGCCTCATTTGATTTTTCATAATACATACCCGCAAACGGACCCGCTTCCTCGGTTTGGAATCCCTTGGAATCCACAGGAACCACTATCGGAACATCGTAGCCTCTGCATGCGATAAAGTCGTCGGCACCGAATCCGGGCGCAGTGTGTACACAGCCTGTACCCGCATCAAGCGTTACATGCTCACCTACTATTACGAGTGAATCTCTGTCCAAAAACGGATGATAGCAGGTAATGTATTCCAAATCACTGCCGACAAATTCCTTAACGATTTCATAGTCTTCAAGACCGGCTATTTCAGCGAAATTCTCAGTCAGCTCCTTTGCCACCACATAATACTCACCGTTTGCCGAAACAAGCGCATATTCAAAGTGAGGATTAAGTGAAATAGCCACGTTACCGGGCAATGTCCAGGTGGTTGTGGTCCATATTACAAAGTATATTTTGGATTTATCAAATCCGTCAAATACACCCTTGTCATCCTTAACACGGAATTTTACATATATGGAATTTGTTTCATCCTCTTTATACTCTATTTCCGCTTCCGCAAGAGCTGTCTCACAGCCTGTGCACCAATACACCGGCTTCATGCCCTTATAGATAAAGTTTTTCTTTGCCATAGCACCGAAAACCTTTACCTGCTTAGCTTCAAACTCGGGATTTAACGTGATGTACGGATTGTCGAAATCACCCAAAACTCCGAGCTGTTTAAACTGCTGCTTCTGGTTGTCTATATATCCGACAGCAAATTCACGGCAGATTTTTCTGAATTCCGATACATCCATTTCATTACGATTAACCTTAAGCTTTTTAATAGCTTTAACTTCTATCGGCAGACCATGTGTATCCCAACCGGGAACATACGGAGCCTTAAAGCCGTTCATGTTCTTATAGCGAACTATGATATCCTTCAATATTTTATTCAAGCTGTGACCCATATGGATATCACCGTTTGCAAACGGAGGTCCGTCATGTAAAACGAACTTCGGCTTACCGTCGTTCTTCTCCATAAGTTTATAATATAATCTTTCCTCATCCCATTTTTTCACCATTTCAGGTTCTTTCTGCGACAAATTTGCGCGCATTGAAAAATCGGTTTCGGGAAGATTAAGGGTTTCCTTGTAATCTAATTCTTCCACTTTAACTGCAACTCCTTTTGATAACCCTGTTCAGGGCATTATTTTTGTTATTCCGTCTTAAATTTGTTTACAACATCTATCTGAGCATTAAGCATACCTATCGACTGGCTTTTGTAGAGCTCCATCGATGTTTTCAGCTCTGCCAGTTTACCGTTAAGCTGCTTTATGGTGTTTTCGGCTTCATTTATAATTGCCTTAGCCTTTATATTTGCCTCCTCAATTGTTAATTCGGCTTTTTCTCTTGCATTTTTTGACACTTCTTCCGCCGTTGCCTGTGCTACAATAAGGGAATTTTTCATAGTATCCTCCATTGATTTGTAGCTGTCCACAAGCTTGGTGAGAGCATTGATTTTGTCTGTGGCTTCTATGGAAGATTTATAAATCTTCTCGTAATCCGCCACAATCAGTTCAATGTAGCTGTCAACTTCATTTTTGTCATATCCGTTTAATGATTTTTTAAAGGTTTTGTTTTGAATGTCCAATGGTGTTAGCATACTTAAATCCCCCTTTATATTAAATATATTTTCTTACATTTATATGGATTCTTCCCTTTCGGGTAACCGTATTGTCGGTTTCAACTATAAATTTGCCGAAACCCCTAAGCGACAGTGTATCGCCGCTGCTGATTCGAGCCGATGTATTCTTTGACGGACTGTGGTTTATGCACGCCATTCCCTGCCCTATCAATGCCGCCGTCTCTGACCGCGATTTTCCGCAGACAGTACTGAGCACGCAGTCAAAACGCATCGAAGATACCGTCAGACTTAACTCCTTAAACTGTCTTTTTATATCAAGCTCAGATAAATCCTCGACATACTCTAGTTTTACGGTCGCCGAAGCGACACGACTAAGATTCATAATTATAAACTCCGATATGTCGGCAGTACAAAAAATCACTGCAAACTCATCGTTTATTACAATATCTCCCAAAAGCTCTCTGCTTATACCCAGCGACAAAAGCGAACCAAGGTAATCCCTATGAGAATAGACAGCTTTGTTTTTTGCGGTGATTTTCAGAGCACGTATGGGAAATTCGCTGTTTTCCGGCTTTTCTCCGAAAGCGGCAACTGTGCGATCTGCATCCTCGTAGCCTCCGAAATACGAAATCTCCGTTTCGGCTGAAAACCTGTCTTCAAGCATAAGCCTTTGACCGGGATTTAAAAACCTGGTATACATCATCCTGCCGGTATTTAAACTTTTGACGGCTATATCGCACATCTTGGATAAAAAGAGCTTGTCCTCGCTGTCCGTTACGCCCCATAATATCTGCTTTTTATTAATCATGATTTAAAAGAAATCGAACAATCCCTGTGTTTTAAGCTCATCCGAAAAATCTCCCATTATTCCCATTGTATAAGGGACTACAAGAAGTATGCCGTTTGAAACCTTCTGCATGCTACCGTCCAAGGCAAATACAGCTCCGCTCAAAAAATCGACTATTTTTCTGGCGGTGTCCTTATCCAGCTTTTCCAGATTAACCACTACCGGCTTTTTGGATTTTAAGTGGCCGGCGATTTCGGTAGCATCACTGTATGTAGTAGGCTGAAGCACTACCACCTTAAGCTGAGTGGTCGCATGAATATTTACGACCTTACTTTTTTTGGATGAATGTCCGTATGAAGGTGCTTCGCTTGTCTTTGTCTTTGCGGGCGGAGTGTATATTTCCTCGTTTTCTTCTACGAAATCCTCCTCGTCGCCGGCATCGCCGATACCCATAAAATTCATAACCTTATTAATTAAATCACTCATAGTTAAAACCTTTCCTCTCCCCGTATATCCTTCCTTTTGGATATACGCAGTATTTTCAATAAGTTATTGACGTTTTAATGACTTATTTATCATTAAAATCAAAATTCGCTTTTTTAAAGCTTGTATAAGTCTGTCCTATCTGAATAATCCTCTTCCCAATCTTACCATAGTTGAATTTTCTTCAACCGCAATAACATAATCATTACTCATTCCCATAGACAAATACTCCATAGTAACATTATCTAATTTTTTTGTTAATATGTCAACAGAAATTTTGTACAAAGTTGAAAAAATTTGATGAAGTTCGTCATTATCTGCCGAAATCGGTGCCATTGTCATCAAACCTTTAACACGAATATTCGACAATTCGCATATATCGGCTATAAATTCCAAAGCCTCGGACGGTTTAATTCCGCTTTTGGATTCCTCGCCGGATACATTGACCTCTATAAGAACGTCCATCACTTTGTCGATTTTTTTACACTGCTTATTTATCTCCTCGGCAAGCTCCCTTGACTCCACGGAATGTATCATAGATACCTTATCGGCAATGTACTTAACCTTATTTTTCTGCAAATGCCCTATGATATGCCATACTGCCGATTTATCAACCTTATCGTATTTTGAAAGCAACTCCTGTACACGATTTTCGCCGATATCTTTAATGCCCAGTGATATCACTTCGTTTATCGTGTCGGCATCGATTGTTTTTGTAACGGCAAGAATTTTAACCTCATCGGGATTTCTGCCACAGCGAATACAAGCCTCTTCAATGTTCTTCTTTATCAGCGGAAGATTTTCATTTATACTCACACCATCACCCCTTCTATCGCAAAGCCTTCTGTCGGTTGGTAAGTCTTTTGCCCGATTTAAAATTACCGGATGATACAATAACCTCATCGTAAAGCAAAAGTCCTCCGCCCGCATTATTTTCTTCAACAATTGCATTTTTGGAATCCTTATAATATATATTTACCGGTTTGAATTTAACTATATCGTCTGTCAATACGAACACACCGGTTTTATTCCCCTGTACACGTATTGCACTTGTGGGAATTTTAAGTCCCGAATATTTATTCTTCACGAAATCCAGCTTGACAAAGCGCTCTCCCAAGGACCAATCACACGAAACATCCGAGGTGGCAACCAGCACGTATTTACCCTTATCCGGTGTGGAAATATATGTGATCTTCGCTTCAACCTCTTCATTTGAGTCCTGCATGCGAAGTGAAACCACATCACCCGTTTTCAAATTTGCCAGTTCGTTTTCCGTCACGGTAACTGCCACAGCCCACTCAAAGCTGTCTATAATTTTGCATGCCACCTTTTTACTGTCAGCCGCCTTTGTCTTTTTTATAGCATCAAAATCCTCCGGTGTAAGCTTATCTGCAGCATCCAAGGATATTATTTCCTCGTACCCGTCGATTTTTGTACTGAATATTCCGGGAATCGGTGAATATAAATCATCCTTGTCAGACGAAAGCGATTTTTCGTATTCGGATTTTTCGTTTTTAAGCTGTGCCAGCATTTTCTCGGAATATGCCTTATCACCCATAACGGCATTTTTCTTATCGTTCAAAAGACCGATTTCATTTTTTATGCTCACCAGCTTGGAAACATCGCGATTTTCATATGCAAGCATCAATTCAGACACCTTGGCATCCATAGCCGATTCTATTCTGTAATTGTCGGCATACGTGTTTTCATCGGAGGAAAGTGTGGATTCAATTTCACTTATACGTTCATTTATCTCAGTAAGCTTTTTTTTGACATTTTCATCTATCGAATCTTCATATACACTGGCGATGTGCTTGCCCTTCCTCACCATCTCATTTTCGCTGACTTCTGCCTCCAGAACGCCGCTTTTATTTGATTTTACCAAGGTTTCATCTCGAAGAATGATGCCGTCAAACGAAAACGCCTTCTCCATCTCACCGTGCTGAACCATCTGTGTTTCGACAGCAGGCTTTAAAACCTTAGTAATGTTCACCGCGGCAAATGCAATAAGTGCCGTAACAATCAAAAATTTAAAAAATTTATTCATTTCATGCACCCTTTAAGCAAAATGTATTTTTTATTATTTTCAAACATTCTGTCAATACCTCTTCCTTACTTTCAAGTCGGTCAAGGTTTATCCAATTGATGCTGTTATCTCTTTTAAACCACGTAACCTGTCTTTTGGCATATCTGCGGGAATTTTGTTTTAAAATATTTATCATTTCGATATAATTGACATTTCCCTTGATATAATCAACCACTTCCTTATAGCCTATTGCCTGCATTGCTGTATTGTCATAGGTACATCCCAGGTCAATAAGTCTTTTTACTTCATCTATAAGCCCGGCATCAATCATATCATCCACTCTTTTATCGATTCTTTCGTACAGATTCTCCCTGTCGCGAATAAAACCTATCTTGCAGCACTCATACGGTGCTTCCGCAGTCTTGGTTTTTTCGTTATGAGCGGATATCGTTTCCCCTGTCACGTGATAGTATTCCAGAGCACGTATCACCCTTTTAACATTGTTCGGATGAATAGCTATACTGCTCTTTTCATCTACTTTTTTCAGCATTTCATGCAGATAATCAACACCATATTCCCGAGCTTCGCGATTAAGCCTATCACGATATTCCAAGTCTACCGGAGCAGATTCAAAGAAGTCGATTCCGTTAGTCAATGAATCGGCGTACAATCCCGTTCCTCCGACTACGAGTGGGATTTTACCCCTTCTTATCATATCGTCAATAATCCTCTTGCTCTCATTTACAAAATCACACACGCTGTAATTTTGCGTAGGCTCGGCAATGTCTATCATATGATGCACCACTCCCTGCATCTCATCCTCTTTTACCTTTGCCGTACCTATATCCATATGTCGGTATATCTGCATTGAATCACACGAAATTATCTCTGTTCTAAGTCTTTGGGCAAGCGTAACGGAGTGTTCTGTTTTTCCGGTTCCGGTAGGACCGACTATAAGAATGATTTTTGGTTTGGTCATTTGTATACCTGCTTTCGCCGACGGGCATAGCCCACAGTTTAATTTTTAAAGCCTTATAATCTCTCGGCTGTTGTCATACAATTCGTTTGAATTGCTTCTCCAAGCTGTATTTTGACATCGTTATCATGATAGGACGCCCGTGCGGACAAGTGTTTATACCGCCCTCCAAGGCTAAAACCTGTTCGGCAAGCGACTTCATTTCTTCCGTACTGAGTACATGATTTCCCTTAAGTGCTTTTTTGCACGCAATGGTATGTAAAGCCTGCTCAAAAAGCTCCTTATGCATATCATTGTGATTTTCCGTAATCAAAGTAATAATATCACTTACCGCATCCTTTACATCGTGCTCGTCAAGCGTAGCAGGAGTATAACGTATCAATATGCTGTTACTTCCGAAAACCTCAACTCCAAATCCCAGACTGTCAAAAAAATCAATGCTTTGCTCAACGGTTTTAAGCTCAATCGCATCAAGCGTCATTGTTATGGGCATCAAAAGCATTTGAGGCTCTATGCCGCTGTTCCTGGATTCTTCAAGGAACCTTTCGAAATATATGCGCTCATGAGCTGCATGCTGGTCTATGACAATCATCTGATTGTCCTTTTGAATTATTATGTACGTGCCGAAAATCTGCCCCACCAGCTTGAAATCAATATCCGCTTTTGGCTGAGGTACTGACAAATCCGAATCAGTTGTGTACATCGTGTTTTGAATTATTTTTTTATTTAATGCACTGTCCGAAATGTCTTCGGAAAAGTTAAATCTGTCTGCTCCGTCGTCGTCTACGGAGTCGGAATCTACCGAATTATTGACGACGATATCGCTCTCCGCGGCAATTATCTCGGGAACCGCTTTTATCTCATTGACAGAAGGCTTGCTCAGAACAAAGGTGTCGGTTTCCCTTTTGATTTCCGATTTTACGCTTATCGGCTCGCTTTGAACATATTCGTTTTTCAAAAGGTTGATTTCTGTCTGAGATAACGTTTCATAATTCGGAGCATTCATAACCAAGGAACCCGTTGCTGCACTATGATTTTTTGAAGAAGGCAATTCTATTTCGGGGATGAATTTTTTATCATTCAATGCATTTTTAACAGCCCAATATATCAAATTATATATGCGCTTTTCCTCAG
The DNA here is from genome assembly GCA_964423705.1 of uncultured Oscillospiraceae bacterium. Lineage (GTDB taxonomy): Bacteria > Bacillota > Clostridia > UMGS1810 > UMGS1810 > CAKSIN01. The sequence continues at coordinate 7,815 of CAYRGA010000030.1, read as the reverse complement.
AGAAACGAACCTCCATTTTCGTGGGATGAACATTCACATCCACAAGGTTAGGGTCTAAATGCACATTTAAAACACAAACGGGGAACTTGCCTATCATCACCGTATTTTTATATGCCTCACTTACCGCGGCACTCATTATTTTACACGATATATTCCTGTCATTTACAAAAAATATCTGGTGCCGCCTGTCCTTGCGCGCAAGCCTTGAATTGCCTATAAAGCCGGTGACCTTAAACGGTGCATCCTCGTAGTTTACCTCTCTCATATTATTGGCGTAGTCCTTGCCGAATACCGTGTATATACTTCCGATGAGCTTTCCATTACCGTTTGAGGTAATTACCGTCTTACCGTTATTTATAAAACGTACCGATATTTCCGGACGGCATAGTATGAGCTTGTTGATAACGTCACTTATATATCCCGTTTCGGTGGCATCATTTTTTAAAAACTTCATTCGCGCCGGTGTATTGTAGAACAAATTACGTACTATTATCGTAGTTCCGTTTCCGCAACCGGCTTCGTCATTTTCCAATACCTCTCCGCCTTCTATAACGGCACATCTGCCCATAGCATCGTTTTGAGTTTTTGAGAAAACCTCCACCCTGGAAACGGCAGCTATGCTCGCAAGTGCCTCTCCTCGAAATCCCAGCGTATAAATGCTGTTAAGGTCGGATGCGGATTTGATTTTACTTGTCGCATGCCTCTTAAACGCAGTCAATATGTCCTCCGCATCTATACCGCACCCGTTGTCCGTAACACGTATATAGGATATACCGCCCCTTTTTATTTCAACCGTTATGCTGTCGGCACCTGCATCCACACTGTTTTCAATAAGCTCTTTAACTATCGATGCCGGTCTTTCTACAACCTCACCGGCAGCAATCATATTGGCTATTTCTATAGGTAATACATTAATTTTCATTGATTTCCTTCACCTTCTTTTGAAGCACATATAATTCATTCATGGCTTCCAGCGGAGTTAAAGTCGATATATCCAGTTCCAATATATTCTTAATGATTTCATTATCCATCTTTATTTCGGATGTTTCCATTTCGGATGTGCTGTCCGAAATCGTATCTACCGAAATCGCCTGTCCGTTTTCAACGTTTGTCAAAATTTCCCGAGCTCGCTCGATAACCGTGTCAGGAACTCCTGCCAGCTTCGCTACTTCTATGCCGAAGCTGTCATCGGTACCTTTGTTTATTATCTTGCGAAGAAATATTATATCATCTCCGCGGCGTTTTACCGCTATCGAATAGTTTTTTACACCATCAATCCTGTTTTCAAGCTCCGTCAATTCATGATAATGCGTGGCAAAAAGCGATTTTGCGCCTATATTTTCACATATGTATTCCACAACCGACCACGCTATCGACAATCCGTCAAATGTACTTGTACCGCGTCCCACTTCGTCCAGTATCAGCAGACTTTTTGAGGTGGCATTTTTTAAAATATGCGCTACCTCATTCATTTCCACCATAAACGTACTGTATCCCGAGGATAAATCGTCGGATGCTCCTATACGCGTGAATATCTTGTCTATGACACCGAGCCGACAGCTTGAAGCCGGCACAAACGAGCCTATCTGAGCCATAATGGCTATGAGTGCCGTCTGCCTCATATAAGTGGATTTTCCTGCCATATTCGGACCTGTTATTATGGAAAATCTGCTGTCAGACGTATTGAGGAATGTATCATTCGGCACAAACAGCGAATCCTGCGAAGCCAACTCCACAATAGGATGCCTTCCGTCCTTTATATCAATCATATCGCTGTTATCGACAATCGGTCTGGTATAGCCGTTATTTACAGCCACCGCAGCAAGTGAACACAAAACATCCGCTACGCTTATCAATTTAGACATATTCTGAAGTCTTTCGGAATTTTTGTTCACTGTTCCCAGTATGTACATGAGGTCTTCGTATTCCAATTCCTTGACACGCTCTTTCGCACCGAGTATACTGTTTTCAAGCTCCTTCAGTTCAGGCGTTATATAGCGTTCACTGTTCGCAAGTGTTTGCTTGCGTATATAATTTTCGGGAACCTTGTCTGTTTGACTTTTTGTGACATCGATGTAATATCCGAAAACCTTGTTATATGAAATCTTAAGATTTTTTATTCCTGTTTTCTCTTTTTCCTCAGCCTCCATGTTCATAAGGACAGCCGTGCTGTTTTCCATCAATGCACGCAGTCTGTCGAGCTCCTTGTCGAAGCCATCCTTTATCATGCCACCCTCACGTACCGTGACCGGCAAATCATCATCCTTTACGGCATCGCATAAAAGCTTGTAAACATCCTCAAGTAAATCAAACTCACGGAAGCTGTCCGCCAAAAGGCGGCTCTTGCACTCGGAAAGTGTTTTTTTGATTTTGGGAAATACAGCAATGCTCTCACGCAACGATGCCAGTTCTCTTGCGTTACATGTAGCATATACCACCTTTCCCAGGATTCTCTCTATGTCGTTGATTTCTTTAAAAGCCGAAATCAAATCCTCACGTAATTCTGCCTTTAAAACCATTTCCTCCACCGCATCAAGACGCATATTTATCTCGTCGGCGGAAATCAGCGGCCTGTCCATCCACATTTTCAGTTGCCGCGAACCCATACCGGTCTTTGTCTTGTCCAAAATACCGAAAAGCGACCCGCGTTTTGTCATGGTGCGCATTGTCTGAGTAAGTTCCAAGCTGCGGCGTGAGGATATGTCTATTTCCATATAGTCATACGCATTGTAAAAATGTATGTCCCTTATGTGTGACAAATCTATTTTCTGCGTTTCCGCAAGGTATTTAAGCATTGCGCCTATCGTCCGCACACAAAGTGTTCTGCCGCTCAAGGCAGTTTTAGTTTCGGGATTTGTAAATCTTCCGAATACAAGCTCTTCAGCTTCATAAAAATCGAAATATTCCTCAGAAATATAGTTTTCATAGAAGTTTAATCGATTTTTTAGCTCGGCAAACATCTTGTTTTTCTTAAAAGATTTATCATTTATTATTATTTCGGACGGCTTGAAGCATGCCAGTGTGTTTGTAAGATTATTTTCGGTAATAGTGTTTGAACCTTCGGTCGTTATAAGTTCTCCTGTCGAAACATCACAAAACGACACCGCATACATATCATTGTCTATGTATATGCTCGCTAAAAAGTTGTTTTCCGAGGATTGCAGCAGATTATCAAGTGTCGCTGTTCCGGGAGTTATAACCCGTATAACCTCTCTTTTTACTATGCCCTTTGCTGCCTTCGGGTCCTCGGTCTGTTCACAGATGGCGACCTTACGCCCGCTTTTTATGAGCTTCGCAATGTAGTTTTGAGCACTGTGATAAGGAACGCCACACATTGGCGCACGCTCCTTTTGTCCGCAGTCCTTTCCGGTCAGAGTAATTTCAAGGATTTCTGATGCCGCAATCGCATCATCATAAAACATTTCATAAAAATCGCCCAACCTGAAAAACAAAATACAATCTTCATATTCACTTTTTATGTTAAAATACTGCTTCATCATTGGTGTTGCCGGTGAATCCATAGTTCCCTCCGAAAGTGTATCTCAGTAAATTTTTAGTGACATCCGCCGCACGTACTGCAATTTCCCGAACAGCCGCCGCCCTGCTCCTCGCCCTTTACATAATAAGCAATAATCGCATTCACCTGTTCTATAAGTGTCGAAAATGCTTTGTTTGCCTCTATATAGCGAGTAATATTTTTATTTGTACACAGTTTATTAAATGCCTCCTGTGCCTCAGCCTGTATGCTCTCAAGCTCTTCCTTGGTGATGTTGGTGTCTGATGCTTTTTTAGCAAGTGCCTCACGGGTATTCGCATATTCCATCATAAGCTCCTGCGCCTCGGGGTCCGAAAGCTGCATTTCCTCGGCACCCTTTAAAGCCTTGAACTCATCACATTCGGACAGCATCTGTCCGAGCTCTCTTGCTTTTTCTATTATATCATTCATTGAAATTCTCCCATCATTTCACAAGCTCGCCCATGAGCGACCATGTCTTTGCTTTTATAATCTTTACATTTACGATTTTGCCGATAAGCTCGTCATCGGCTTCAAAATTCACGATTTTTCCACCTTCGGTTCTTCCGGCATAAAATTCATCGTTATTTTTGCTCTTGCCTTCAACCAGAACGCTTACCGTCTTTCCCTCATATTCCAGATTTTTTTCTATAGATATTGCATCCTGTACCTCAAGAAGCTTGTTGAAATTCTTCTTTTTTTCTTCCGGTGTCAGCACATCCTCCATTTTTGCCGCGGGAGTTCCGGGACGTTTGGAATAAATAAATGAAAAAATGGTATCATAACGCACCGCTTTTAAAACATCAATAGTATCGAGAAATTCCTCATTTGTTTCTCCCGGGAATCCGACTATTATGTCGGTCGTCAAAGTGATATCGGGCATTTTATCCTTTATTTTACGGATTTTTTCGAGATAGTTCTCTTTGGTATACTTGCGGTTCATCACCTTTAAAACGCGGTCGTTTCCTGCTTGAATCGGCAAATGCAACTGCTTGCATACCTTCGAAAGCCTTGCCATTGTATCTATGAGCTTATCACTGATATCCTTCGGGTGGCTTGTCATAAAACGCACTCTTTCTATGCCTTCAACCTCGCAGACAAGCTCCAGTAAATCCGCAAAATCCGTGGATTCTTCCAGATCATTACCGTATGAATTGACATTTTGTCCGAGAAGTGTTATTTCCTTGCATCCGTTTTCCGCAAGGCTCCTCACCTCCGAAATGATAGCTTCCTTGCTACGGCTACGCTCTCGGCCACGCACATAGGGCACTATACAGTATGTGCAGAAATTGTTGCATCCATACATCACAGATACCCAAGCACACGGTCCATCCTGTCTTTTGATAGGCATATTTTCGGCAATCGCACCATCGGAATCCGCCACATCAAAAACTCTGTTTTCAGATACCAGCACTTCCATAAGAATCTGCGGAAATCTGTATAAGGTGTGTGTTCCGAATACTATGTCGACGTGTCTGTATTTCTTTTTTACCTGCTCCTTTACAGACTGTTGCTGCATCATACAGCCGCAAACGCCGATAATAAGCGACGGCTTTTTTGCCTTCAAATGCTTTAATGCACCCAGATTCCCGTAAACCTTGAGTTCGGCATTTTCACGAACCGCACAGGTATTGTACAAAATCAAATCGGCATCCTCACGCAAATCCGTCATTTCATATCCCATGTCCGTTATCATTCCGGTTAATATTTCGGAATCGTTGACATTTTGCTGACATCCGTAAGTTTCTATATAGGCTTTTTTGCATTTGCCGTCCGAGGTGCACTCATCACTTAAAATCTGCCTTATCGAACCGATTATTTCCTTTTGACGAGCCACTTCCTCGGGCGGTATCATATTGTTTTTACTATTGTTCATTTGCATATCCTTTTGGTTATATCGAATCTATAACGGTTTTTCCGCCCATATAAGGTACGAGTACGTCAGGGATTGTAACCGTACCGTCGCTGTTTTGATAATTCTCCAATATAGCCGCAACAGTTCTTCCTATCGCTACACCGCTTCCGTTTAAGGTGTGTACAAATTTAGCCTTGTCCTTTACGGAATCCTTGAATTTAATATTTGCTCTTCTCGCCTGGAAATCCTCAAAATTCGAGCACGACGATATCTCCACGAATCTGTTGTAGCTCGGCATCCATACCTCAATATCATATTTTTTTGCTGCTGTAAATCCGAGGTCTCCCACACATATTTTTACAACTCTGTAAGGAAGCTTTAAAAGCTGCAATACTTTTTCAGCATCGCGGGTAAGCTTTTCCAATTCCTCATAAGAATCCTCGGGTCTTGCGAATTTAACAAGCTCAACCTTGTTAAACTGGTGCTGTCTGATAAGTCCTCTGGTGTCCTTGCCCGCACTTCCGGCTTCACCACGGAAACATGCCGAATATGCTACATGTTTTATCGGAAGCTTGGAACCGTCAAGTATATCATCTCTGTACATATTTGTGACCGGAACTTCAGCAGTCGGAATCAAGAAATAATCTGTATCTGCTACCTTAAATGCATCATCCTCAAATTTCGGAAGCTGTCCTGTTCCGAGCATACTTCTTCTGTGAACCATGTACGGTGGGAATATTTCGGTGTAACCGCTTTCCGTAGTATGAGTATCAAGGTAAAAATTGATGATAGCTCTTTCAAGCTTTGCACCCATGCCCTTATAGAAAGTGAATCTTGTTCCGGTGACCTTTCCGGCTGTCGGCGCATCCAATATACCCAAATCCGCACCTATATCCCAGTGCGCCTTAGGCTCAAAATCAAACGCAGTCGGCTCCATAAATCTTCTTACTTCCACATTGTCCTCGTCCGTCAAGCCATCCGGAACATCATCATTCGGGATATTTGGTATTACAAGCATCCTTTGATATATATCCTCATCGAGAACTCTGACCTGTTCGTCAATCGTCTTGATTTTCTCAGACAACTCCTTCATTTCCGCAAACACAGCGGTAGTGTCCTCTCCGTTCTTTTTCATTGCAGGTATCTTTTTACTGACCTCGTTTTGCTTGCTTTTAAGCTGCTCAACTTCAAACAACAATTCTCTCTTTTTTGTATCCTGCGCCAGCAAAGCGTCAATATCAACGTTTTCCTTTCTTCTGGCCAATGCCGCTTTAACTTTTTCCGGTTCTGTTCTTATTAATCTTATATCCAACATAAATCTGTCACTCTCCAATAATAGTATTATAAATAGTTAATTGCACCACTGTCAAAGTATTTTTGTCAATGGCTTCAAGATTTTTTAAAGCTGCCTCTGTATCACCGTTTTTATATAAGCAGTATGCATCCAACAACTTCTGGGAAATCTCCCTGTTTTCTCCAATAGAAGAAATCAAAATTTCTTTTTCCGAATTGAGCTTAGCGTTTTCATTCTGCAAGCCCTCCATTTCGGATTTGTTTTTTTTGACTTGATCCTTTAATTTTTGATTTTCATCGGTCAGCGTTATTAAGCTTTGTTTTACTCCGGCGCTTTCTGTCTGTTGCTGTTCAATTTCCTTTTGATAATTATTTTGAGTCAATCCTGCAAACAGAATCAAAATCAATGCAAAAGAAAAAAGTATAGCAATGTATATCCATAAAAATTTTGTGTTTTGTTTCAAGCAATTACCTCCTCAGTTAAAAAGCAAGCTTTTTCTTCGTTTGCAAACCTTTATATCGTTTAAAGCCTCAAATTTTGATTTTAACGCATTTTTTGTTTTCGACGTAATTTTATATTGCCGCATGCTCAAAAGTTCATTACAATCGATGCGTTTTTCGACCCGAAATTACAATTTGTTTAAAATTTCGGTTAGTCTTTGAAGTTCATCCGACGAATAGTATTCGATTTGTATTGTCCCTTTATTGCCCCTGTCGTTAATCACAACCTTGGTATTCAACGCCGAAGACATAGATTTTTCAATCGCTTCAAATGCAAGCTTTAAATTGAGATCGGTTTTCGGTTTTGAACCCGCTGTTTTCGGTTTTGCTTTTACGAGCTGTTCGGTTGCCCGTACACTTAAATCGCCCTTGATAATTTCTTTTGCGATTTCGGATTGCCTGGTTTTGTTTTCACACGAAAGTATAACCTTCGCATGACCGAAGGAGATTTTACCGTCATGTAAAAATCCGATAACATCCTCGGGCAAATTTAATATTCTGAGTGAATTTGCGATTGAGCTTCTGCTTTTACCCATTTTTGTAGCTATTTGCTCCTGAGTAAGCATAAAATCATCCATCAGCTTTTTATATCCCAAAGCTTCCTCGACAGGATTCAAGTCCTGTCTTTGCAAGTTTTCTATCAAAGCTATTT
>CAYRGA010000029.1:0-17439 GCA_964423705.1 uncultured Oscillospiraceae bacterium | reverse complement strand
ATCTGTCTCGGTGATATAATCTCCGGCGGAAATATCGGGTAAATCCAGCTTATTTGCCATCGAAATAACATTTGACGGATATGTACCCTTTATCTCCAGAACATCTCCATATCCAAGTATACAAAGTATGACCTTATACGCTTCTTGAGCCAATATCTTCCTGTCAGGCTCAAAAACTCTGTCACTGCCTACCGAAATATATCCGTTTTTCGCGAAGTAGTTTATAAGGCTTGTGTAATGCCCATCATTACTGAGATCTGAAAAATAATTTTCCTTTATTTCGGTAATTTCCGGTATTTTCAAAAGCCTTGCAACATATGCCAAAAACTCAGATCTCGTCAACGTATAAGTTTCATCAATCAAATCCGTATCCGATATCACTCCTATGGCTTGAAGCAATTCGCGGCTGTTTTGATATGACAAATCCTTACTTTCCTCTACATGTGCAAATACTGCCGGCACACTTGCAATAACCATCAGAAAAACAAGTATATGACAAATTATATTTTTTAACGACCTAAATTTATTCATTGCCGATTCCTCCCAAAAAATACCAGCGCATTGTGAACAATTACGGCTGCCTCAGCGCGAGTGGTAGTTGCCTTTGGATTAAAATTGCCGTTTTCATCGCCGTGCACAATTCCTGCCTCTGCAAGCGACAGAATAGCCTCAACGGCATAGTCGGATGCACCGTCTGTATTTATGCTCACATCATCCGACATCGGCATCTTTATATTCTTTTTGATTAAAGCATTGTGTAGCATAACTGCCATATCCTCTCTGGTTATGCTCATTCCCGCTCCGAAACGGTTATCATCCATGCCGCTTACAATACCAGCAATATACGCATTCTTGATGTACGAATAATACCAATCTTCTTCCGTTACATCGCTCATATCAAACTCACCTGTAAGCGGTGCAAATTTAATACTCTCCATAATCATTTTAACAAATTCTTCCCTCAACACATTCTGAGCCGGAAAAAATTTATTATTTTCTCTTCCTTGCAAAATACCCTTATTCTTTAAAGCTTCTATAGCGGTATGTGCCCATTCGTAACCATCCAAATCAATAAATACTCCATTATCGGCATTATACGGCTCCAAGGCAACCGCATTCTTATCGGGCTCCAAGGTGACAGACGGAACCCTTACGCTGCTTCCGCCGCCACTGCCGTCTCCGCGCTTTGAACCTCCATCATCACTGTCTGCAAAAAATGTATCTACCGCTGTTTTAAGTGTATCTTCGGTGTATGAATTACTTATCAGTTTTATACACACATCGTCGTTTATACGTCTGACATCTATGCCGAACTTATAGCCGTATTTCTCCAAAGCAAGCCGTACATCGCCGTAGCCGTCCGCATTTTCGACAGCGGCAAGAACAAATGCCTTACACAAATTGTCATCAAATTCCGCAGTTGATGTGCTTTCACGGCTAATTTTACCTTCTATGGCCGTCTTTATATCCGAAACATAACTTTTTGCCATAAAAGAATACAAATCGTCATCTATCTCAAAGTATGCTTCGTAATCACCGAATATCGAAACATTGCCCTTATTAAATTGGGCAATGGCAGCCGATTTATTAATACCGGCCGTTATCTGAGCAAATGTCAAATTCCTTGAATTATAGCTGTTATCATAAATATTGCATATTTCACTTGCACAGTCTTCGTTTATCAGTTCAGGTTCAAGTGCCATATCATACATATTTTCCACTATATATTTCGCTTTATCCTCAGCCGTATCAAACCGAGAGGTCTTTTGCTCATAGCTTAATTCATTAACATAGTATATTTTATCGTCGGTACTGTCAATCCCATCATATCCGACATGCACCGAGTACAGTCCGCTTTTTTTATCAGAATCCTCAAGTTTAAATTTTACGGTATAGCTTCCCTCGGAATCGGCAACGGTTTCCCTGCATGCGGCAAGAGTTTCGAATAAATCGACCCCCATTTTTATATCGGAAATACTTTTACCCGGTTTAAACACCACGACACTTACCGCTTTGTTTTTCTCCGCCTTGCCCTTGTATTCTATTTCCCCGTTTGAAATAACTTTATATACCGCACCCAAAGCCGTTTGAGAAAAAAGAACAGACGCTATCAATGATGATGCAATGATTTTCTTCATAATTCCAACTCCTAATTAAACATCTTATAGCGGCACAGCGGTGTAAGACTGTTTACGCTGTCAACCGTCATTATCCTGACACTGTCAGCATCGACGGGTATATTCTCTTTCAGCGTATAATGATACACATCGCCGTCCAAGACCATATTTTCACTGTTTATCACTTCGGTATTTATCAGCATATTGTCTTTAAAATATCCCATAAATACCACAAAGCTGCCGCAAAGTCTGTCATGAATTTTAACCTGTAAATCCTTCGTGCCGTTATTATCATACTCCGAAAAGGTTACAACTTCCTCCGAATTGTCAAAAACCTTCGTAACAGCCGCACATACCGACTCATATTCAAACTGTCGGCTTACCATTTTACCGAGGCTTTTTACACCTATGTTTATCGTAAAAATTCCATCCTTTTTCGGATAAAAAACAACCTCAAATTTTCCATCAGCTGTTTTAAGCTGATCAATATATACCGGATTCCGTTCTTCATCGAATATCCTTATGCCGATTTCTTCGTCATTTTCCGCATTTAAAATTTGTCCGAAAACATGTACCGACTTACCGTATCGCTGTATATTTACATATTCAAGTTCTGCCTGTCCGGGGTATTTATCGCTTATCGCCGCATATATCGGTGCATTTCCGATTTCTACCACATATCCGTCGGAGGTTGCCTGAGGATATATTCTGTTTCCCAAATAATCAAAAAATCTCACGTTTGTACTGTCAGTCACAAATTCATAAGTTTCACTGTAGGTGGTGTTAAGCGTTTGACCGAGTTTGTCGGTATAGTTTAAAAACATCGCACAAAGACTGTTTCCCTGCCCGTCATTCATCATAATTACCTTGCGGTATCCGTCGGAAAGCGAGGTGTCTGTGACATTCATACCGCCTGTGAAGTAATTCATCGCCGCTACTGCCAAAAGCCCCGGCTTTGCCGCACACGGAATCTCTGCTTTATGACTTTGGCAAAGGCCGAAGGTATTTTCAAAATCACTTATATCTTCTCCGTCATTTGAAAAATCATAAATATAGTACCTGTCCGATATATTTTCCGATAACATGGTAAGATAGTATCGAACAAGCCGCTGCGCCTGAACCTGCTCATCCTCAATCACATCGGAGGTATGCCTTGAATTTCCAAACTCGGTTTGATACACATCTTTATCCGAGCAGCCATACTCATTTAAAATATCATTTACTCTGTGAAGTCGGTTTATAACCACATCATATCTTTTATCATACTGATGCAGACACACAATATCAAAATATTTATAAGTGTCAAACATACCGTCCCCGTCAAGGTCTGTATTCAAAAATGCTTTCAACCACTCCCGGCCGCTTTCATCATCACCCCCCAGGGTCTTTCCGAGTGCAGGTGCACCTATTTTAACATTAGGGAAATCAGGCTTTATCCGTTCATACACGGTTTTTAAAAGCTTGGCGTATTCCTCCGGCGAAGCATAGCGTGTCTGTAAATCCGGTTCATTCCACAACTCGACACACTTAATCACATCCGAATTTTTGCCTCTTGCCAGCATGTTATAAACATAGCTTGCAAATGCAGTCCGCTCGGAATCGGTCGAAGGAAAAGAATTGGTGTCACTGCTGTACAAAAGATTTGAAAAGCCAGCCATAACCAAAACATCATTTCCATATACGGCTGCATTGGTGAGATAATCCGTACAAGCCTGTGTTTGACTGTAATTACCTCTCACCTTCTCAAATGCCGCCCAACTGTAGCCTTCACGAATAGAGGATATGCCGATATTATTTATAATACCGAGCTCTGCCGGAATGTTTCTGCCGTCACCCCAGTTCAAATGAGCATTTATACCCATTTTTGCATTACGCTTGGATTTCGGAACCTTAATGCACACCGAAAACTCCGTTTCCTCATTCAGCACTTCTTGACCGTTAGACTTACCTATGATTCTTAAAGTATATACTCCATAATCAAGTTCAGAATTTAGTGAATATTTTTCGCTGTAAGTCTCCATAGCGCCGATTGCGAGTTTTTTGCTGTCAGTGAGTTTCTCAACTCCGTCCGAACTGTCCGAGATATGATATTCCAAGTCCAGGCTCATAGCTTCGTTCGTATTGTTTGATACAGTAACATCAAAGGATTTTTCAAATCCGTCAAAAAATATATTGCCGAAATACGATGTCGAAATATCCGCAGTCAAATCGTCAGCATATACGCCGACCCCAAAAAGTCCTATGAACATTGATATTATCAAACCAAAAATTATTTTTTTAAATGACATCAGTACTATATCTCCTTAAATGTACCCGTTCTCAACGGCGTGAAGGTTTCGTTATCCCACAGATATATTCCGACAAAATCAAAAGCCTTATCGGAAAACGTAATCGGTACATTTATTTTAACCTTACCGTTTGAACCAAATTCCACTTCAAAGAACTGAGCTCCCACCAGAACCCCATCATTTTCCACAGTACACAAAAGCATGGCATCGTTTTTTTGCACATCACCGTTTTTAATGTACTCTATCCACAAGTTTGCCGTTTCACCGCTTGACGGCATCGTAAGCTCATCTCCCGTCAAACCTTCAACACCCATTCCGAGGATTTCAAAAACATCGCTAAGCTCGGACGTGCCAAATTTAAAGCACACATCGTCACCGTGATTAAAAGCATCTCCCGGCAAGGTAAGCGTGTAGTGCATATCACCCTCAAGAACGCCGTCGTTTATTCCCAAATACACAGTTTTTCTGTCGGTCGACATCTCATAGCTTAAATTTGTCAGTTTTTTTTCGGAATTTTCCAAAAGAATTGATTTAAAATCACTGTCCGTTAAGCTTACAGGCAGTGGATACGGAAATTCAAGCTTGATTTTTTCAATCATGGGAGCTACGCTTTCCGAAGCTTCACAAGAAACACCGTTATAATCTACAAAAGAAAGCTTCGGTGTATTATCCGGGATGTAAACTTTTACATTGTCGATGAATCTTTCCGCACCGTTTCCGCCGCCGTTAAAGAAGTTAATCGCTCCGATAGGATTATCCAAAAATGCGCTGTCATATATCTTTGACAATTTATCATTTACACTTATTTGCATTTTTTTGGCATCCATATCGAAGATTATCTTGAAATGATTCCATTTTTTGGTACTGTATTTTATGGCTTCGCCACCATCATCTGTCACTTCCACGGCATTGTCAGTCGAATACCCCTTTGCACTGTATGTCTGCATGGTCGGACTTGCAGTCAAAGCAAGATATCTCATGCACGATGCGCTTCCTGCGGTAACATTATACGCATCCGTATTGAGCAAGCAGCAGAAAAGCGGACCGTATGCGCTCTGCCATGTATCAAACTGCACGCAAAATACGCCTTCGGTGATTTGCTCATCGAAAACTGCCGTCATATGCTTACTGCGCAAAATATCCGCACAAATCTCGCCGTCCTGATTTTTCACCGTAACATCACTTGCGGTAAGTTCTTCCGTGCCCAATCCATACACCTTTGAAGGAGCACTGTCAATGGAATCACTGTTAAAGTTCGCATAAAAAACAACCAAATCCTCAGCGAAGCAATCAGTACACGCAAGCATTGAAATGAAAACAACTACTAAAATTGAAATTATTGATTTTTTTCGCACAGTATCAACTCCGTTACTTTATGTTTTACCTGCCAAATTGCCGTAATGCAAATCCACCGAAAAAGTGTAAATTCGCCGTCTTTCGGCTATACATTGGCATAAATCAAAATACGGTCGGCAGGTATATCGAAAGCTATACGCCAATTACTCGTCATACCGACCGCATATGAATATTTATTACTTGTTACTCGCCGATATTTGCATACGCTTTTTCTGTATACGGGAACTGTTCATCAGACCAAACGAACGCCTGAATTTTATCTGCATTTTCAGACAAGGTGCAGTCTATGTCAAATATCTTCTCTCCGTATAAATCCGAACTAATTTCCACTGTCTGCGACTTCGCACTTACTAACTGTCCGTCTTTATATGCCGCTATTATCAGCTCAATGCTCTTTCCTTCAAGTTCCGTTGTCGTTATCGTGCACTTTGCCGAAGCTTTTTCACCGGCATTATAAGCGGCATTTACAATTTCAAGTGCCGCATCAAATTCACTCTTGGAAATTGTCACATTATATTTACCTTTAATCACTGAATTTCCGTCGGTATATTTTATTTCGTCGGAAATCTCAACGGTATATGTACCTCCGACCGAAAGTGCTTTATCAAATTCCACAATGACATTTTTATTTTTGGAATCCGTACTGTCTAACGCTGCTTTGGTGACAGTAATTTTCTCGCCAACTCCCGATACGGAGAATTTTGAGGCATCTAAGGTTGAAGTATCTATCGCATCCTTAAATCCGAGTTTGATTTTTTTGATACCGTTTGTAATTGCACCGACAGACCTTCCGTCTGAGCTTACGGAAATCGAGAAATTATCTATATAAGACAACTGGTCATTTACCGAAGTACTTCTCGAATTGTACAGTACAATGGCTGTAATCGGATTATTCTTAGTATTTGCCGTTATGTTATCAGTTCCTATATAATCAAGATTTTTAACATTGGAAATGTTTCCGTTAATATCCATCCAGCAGTCTCCGGTTTTTGCATTAATATATAATTTGGTGTTAAACCACTGGTATCTTTCATACATCGTCGCCGAATCATAATAGTTACGTGAAGTATCGCTTGTCGAATATGAGGTTTCACCCGGTTTAAAGTAAACTGTCCTCACCGCATTTCTGTATACCCACATGGGGCACTTGGCATTTAAGCTCGCATCCCCCTGCTGTCTTATGCCGATACCGAAGCCGCCGTTTCCGGTGAGCATATCCAGGCTCACACATATGATTCCATCAGATGCTGCTGACGGCAGGTTATAACGTACCTGTGTACCGTTTCCTATCGCCGCCACGATATTTTGAGGATCGGACGGAGTTTTGGTTTCCACTGTATGCGTGGTGGCATTTTGACAAAGCGCCTCTCCCTTCAAGCAAGCTTTAAAGGTGCCGTTATTAACATATTTCCCACCGATATTACTATCCGCATCATATGATTCCATATCGTCCTCATTGAAGTATGTAATATATCCGTTGTCTTTATATATTTTGAGATTATCAATATAGCGCGAACCTTGCGATGCATTATATATACCGATGCCTGCTATTGTGTTATTTTTTATATATGTATATCCCGTAACCGTATTGCTGACTTTATCATCCATATACGCTGTAACACTGCCGTTATCAATATCGACCTCAAACTTGTAGTGAGCCCATCCGTTCGGTATAAACGAAATATCATTATCGTCAGAATCCTTAAATTTTTGATAACCATCTACAGATGAACCCGGCGTAGTAGCGTTTTTTGTAATCGTACAAAGACCGTTTAAATCACTGCCGGCAAACCACTTCGCTCTTGTACCCAAGCTTCCCGAGTACAGCAAGCTGAACCACAAGTTACCTGCAACGAGATTACCGTCAAATTCAAGCACCATCTTACCGGAAGACATGGCCTTGCCGCCATTAAATACCGCACCCAGCTTAGCGCCTGACTTAATTTCGGCAACCTTACCTTTTGAAGCATCGGCCGCAGCAGCTATATCCGACGCTGTTGATGCACTGCTTCCGTTATTACCTTTTATTGACGTCACCGCATTACCCGCTTCATAGCTGTCAAAACTATCCTCCAGAAGAGCCTCATTGCTTGCAATCTCCTTAATAGCAAATGCACTCATACTCGTAAAAATAATTGCAGCGCACATCACTGCCGAAAGAACCTTTTTAATCATAATTTCCTCCTATTATTTAAACATAAATTTTAAAATACTCACTCTGTCCGAAAATCAATCGGAATAAATACTCTCATTTGCCTTTACCGCAAGCGGCACAAGATTATCCGCCCAGACAAAAGCCTTTAACGTGTCTGCTTCCTCTGCCAATGTACATTTCACGGTAATGGTTTTTGAACCGTAAAATCCATCATTGAGATTAACCGCTATCGGTTTTGTACATACCAGCCTATCGTCCTTGTATGACGCCAGAATAAAGTTTAAAGACCTATTTTTAAGTTCTGTGGAGTTAAGAGTGAATTTCGCCGAAATATCCCTGCTTGCCTCGTAATTTACATCTGTCAATTCCGCATTTAATTCAAAGGCGGTTTCGCGAATTTCTGCATTACAGGTGCCCGAAACAATCGAATTTCCATCAGCGTACTTTATACCGTCCGACAGTTCCAGATTATATACATCGCCAGACTGCAGCGGTTCATCAAATTCGATAATCACATACTTGGGATTACTTTCAAATACTCTTATATCGGACACATTGACCTCAGAGCCATCCTTCTTTACCTTAACATTCGCACTGCCGACAGTTACAGGATTAAGTGAATCTTTAAATTCCACTCTGATTTTATCCACACCGTTCACCGTTTCGACGACGGAATTTCCGCTTGATACATTGGTTATCTCCAGATTATCTATATATGCCTTATCATCAAACACATTCAGTGCCCTCGAATTATAAAAAACAATCGCGGTAATAGGTTCGTTTACAGCGTTTGCCGTTGTATTCTCCGTCCCTATATAATCAAGGTTTTTAACTTCGGAAACGTTGCCGTTAATATCCATCCAGCAGTCGCCGCTTTTTGCATTAATATATAATTTGGCATTAAACCATTGGTAGCTTTTATACATTGTCATGGAACTATAATAGTAACGTGAGGTATCGGTTGTCGAATATGAGGTTTCACCCGGTTTAAAGTAAACTGTCCTCACCGCATTTCTGTATACCCACATAGGGCACTTGGCATTTAATCCGGAATCGCCCTGCTGTCTTATGCCAATACCGAAACCACCGTTTCCGGTAAGCATATCCAAGCTCACACAGATGATTCCGTCAGAAACGGCATATGGTAAATCGTACTGAACCGCAGTCTTATTTCCGATTTCAGCCACGATATTCTCCGAATCCTCAGGAATCTCGGTTTCAATCTTACTTGCATCCGTCGCTTTTTTACACAATGCCTCTCCTTTTTTTACCGCTTTAAAATCCATGAGGTTTGAGTCAGGATTGGAGCTCCAATAGCCATAGCTCGCACCGATGGCATTTTCATCTCTTTTATTTTCAATTTCTTCGCCGTCGACATAGCCTTCCATATCATCGCGATAAATATACGTTGTGTAAGTTGTCTTTTTATCGGTTTCAATATAAACCTTCAAATTATCAATATACCGAGAAGCCTGGGATGCGTTATATATACCGATACCCGCTATGTCATTATCCTTAATGTATGTATATCCGGTGACCGTCTGACCGACCGTATCGTCCATATGCGCCGTGACGGCTCCTTTATCCATATCTATCTCAAACTTGTAGTGTGCCCAATCATTCTGCTTAAATAAGATATCATTGTCCTCAGAGTCCTTGAACCTTTGGTAGCCTTCTGCCGAGGTGCCCGGTACCGCAACCGTTTTTGTAATTGTGCAAAGACCCACAGTATCACTTGCAGCAAACCATTTCGCTCTTGTACCCAAGCTTCCCGAGTACAGCAAGCTGAACCACAAATTTCCGGCAACCAAATTTCCATCAAATTCAACCACCAGCTTGCCCGATTTTACCGACACACCACCATTGAACACTGCACCGAGCTTTGCACCGTTTTTTATTTCCGCATACACGGTATCGTTTTTGGCACCTTCGGAAGCATCCTTAAAAGCAACTATATCCTTGGAATCAGACATTCCGTCCGAACCCTTAATCGATGTAATCGCAGTTTCCGACGCATAGCTCTCAAAATCATCGGCGAAAACAAGCTTATCGCTTTCGGGTTCATTTTTCTCCTCTTTAATTGCAAAAACACTTATATTTGTAAAAATAATTGTCATACAAACAGCTAACGAAAGCAATTTATTTTTCATAACCATTACTCCTTGTAATTTTTAAAAACAGTCTATTTTGCAATATCTAAAAATGTAAATAAGCTGGTATCCTTCGCTTTTCCTATACCGCTTCCGTATTCTATCCAGCCCTTTCTTCCGCTACCATCATTGTCGTTGACAAGCATGGAAAAACCTATCTTATCGATTGACGATACATCAACACCGCCAAGCTTTATTTCTGTCCAGGGAAGTTTAAGCTCATAACAGGTACAGTTTCCGTTGCGCTTTACAGCTATTTCGGCATTTTCAACTTTTCCGACAGGAAGCTCATTGTTTTCCGCCATACTTCGCCACACTATATCGCCGTTCGGGGTTTTGGAAATTGCCAGCTCCGTAAATGTACCGCCTATCATTACATCCGTGACCTTGTTTTCAAATGTCACACCGAACTGCACGCTGTCATTCTGCCATATGTTTTCGTCGACCGCATCACCGTAAAATTTATCATCAAGAACATTAACACACATGTAAAGATTGTCCTTGTCAAACATTATATTGGTTTCCGAGCTTAAATCATTTTTGCCGTTCCATACTCTGCCGGCACTCATGTATACCTGTGATGAATCATCCGCTGTGAAAGCCGCCTTCCGATTCCATTCGTTTTTATTGATTACGCCGTCGATTACGGGCGGACTATCAGTCAAAACAGCCGCCGTGAAGGTCGTTTTTTGTTCATATGTTCTGCTTATTCCGTTGTCGGTATCGATTCGGTATTTCACTTCCTGCATTCCCATCCTGCTAATTTGCGGCAAATCAAACACGATTTCCGCCGTGCACCCCCCGGGTATGGAATCAAACTCTACCGGAGGCATATTTCGTGCTATGCTTTCCGGCGAAATAACAGTAACCTTTCCGCTTATGGGTGTACTTGCATAATTATTTTTAAGAATCAAATGCCCTCTCCAGCAATTTATGGTTTCAGCTCCCGTAACACCGGCAAACAAGTTGGCATTAATCGGTTCTGTGGTATCAACATCTATTTTTAAATATCCACATTCCAAACCATCCCTTTTTAACGAAATATAAACATTATCTTTTTTGCCGATATTTGCTTTTGAAGAAACGGTATACACGCCGTTTGAAGCTTCGACGACCTCGATGCCGTCTGTGACTTCTTCTATTGATGTCACGTATTCATCCGAATGATTTTTTGCCTTTAACATTAACGAATCGCCCTGTGACATCACAATTGACAGCGTTGAAAGTTCTGTCAAATTATCTTCAAGACTGCAATCGGTGAAATCTCCTTCAATATAATATGGTTCCTCATTTGCCGTAAAAACAAAACTACCATCGTCAGATACCAGTTCCCGCGAATTTCCGAACCAATCATACAGCTTAATTTTATTGCAATCAAGCTTTAACGTAATCAATTTCGGTTCGCTTCTCGTCCAAAACGCCGCAATGTTCTTTTTGTCGTCCTCCCTTTGATACATGTATGCATAAAGGCCGGGCTGAGCCGAAACGATTTTCACACATTCCGCATTACACAAAAGCTTATTCATATTTGTAAATCCGACAAACGACTCCTTAGCGGCATACGGCGTTTCCGTCACTCTCGAATCCTGTGAAGCTATGGCACCATGCATATGCTCCAAGTAGGTTTTAATTGCACCGTCATTCGCAAAATCATAATAGGTACAGGTATCGCATATATCGTTTCCTATCATATACAAATACTGCCGCACATCATAAATACCCTGAATGTATTCACTTTCCGCAATTCCGCTGTATGACGAATATCCCCACTCGGTAAGGTGTGTGGTGGGAACCTTACCGTATTTTTCCTTAAACATATCCTTGTACGGCTGCATTCTTTCGACGATTACATCCTCGGGATAGCTTCCGTAATTATAATTGTGCAATGTCAACGAAGCGCCCTTATCCACTAAGCCGGAATCAAGCACCTGTTTCGCCCAGCTTTTTGTACTTTCGGCATGAATATTCGCAAGAGCAAGCATACCGAGCTCCGCCTGCGGAAGTATCTTATGAACGGCATTTTCAACCTTCGACACAAGCTTTGCGTAGGATGTGGCAGGTTCTTGAGTCTGGTTAAAGGATTTAAGATTTGGCTCATTCCATATTTCATATGACTGAACATCAACGCCGTTTTTAATAATCTCATTTGTAATGTACTCACAATACCTAACAAATGCATCCATCTGTTCATCTGTGGTAGGGTATGTCTGCGCATGGCTCATACCATACTGTGTATTTCCATATGCCAAAATACACTGAACATTAAAATTACCCTTTGAAGCAGCATCTACGAAATCGCCGTAGGTCTGATACAAATCCAAATTTCCCTTACTTCTTTCCACATCAGACCAATAGAAGGATTTTCTGACGAATCCCGCATTTGATTTCCCCAAAACCTCAAATCCGTCATAGGTTTCATACCCCACTCTGCCAAAATGTGTATTATATCCGAATTTATCGTTCTTTCTGCCGGTTTCATCTGTATTTACATACGAAAACGGAACACTTTTTGAAAAAGTAAAATCTCCGTCCGTTACCGTCACCGTAAGGTCATACAAACCATAGCGTTTAACATCCGCATCAATATCAAGCACCTTTTTTTCCTTCGGCTTTAACTCAAGCTTTTCATTATTAGTCCAGCAGGCATTTTGATTTTTATCGAATGCTGTGTAAACCGCATCAATATTTTTGATTTCATCCGTCATGTTTTCCAATGTAATATCAAAATGCTTTTGTTCACCATTTCCAAATATATTTCCAAGCTCCGATGATTCGATGCTTTTAACCAATACCGCATTTTTTACGGCTTTTTTGATGATTCTGACCTCGGAAATAATGACATTTCCCATCGAGCGGTTTATTTTTTGAGAACGCACGCAAACCCTCAAGTCAAATCCATCCAGCCCGTTTCCGAAATACGCATCCGAAATGGTAAAGCTTGCGGTTTTCCACTTTTGGTCTGAACCGACATATTGAATGTCGGTTTCCTTTATGACATTGTCCAAGGCGTCGTAATTTACATTGAACACTCCGTTATCCATGTCATAGTAATCAACCTCTATGGTAAACTGTGTACCGTCGGTTACCTTTTCGGCAAACGAATCCGAAAGATTAATATTCAGATATGCCGAGCTTGTATTTGCAGACATCAGCTGCCAGCCTTCGCGATTCCCCTTGGTTACGGTTCTGATTGTATTTTTATCGGTACCCATCTGAACTCCGGACACCTTGTCCGAAACAGTCTTACCGCCAAGCTTAACCAGTGCGACATTTTCATCCGTCATGACTTTCTCGGCATAAACCGCAGGAAAAGATATCACATTAACTATAACGCAAAAGCATAAGAGCAATAATTCTATTCTCTTAAATTTCATCACATCACCTTAACCCTTTACTCCTCCTATATTCATGCCCTGAAGCATTTGCTTATGAAAGCACAAATACATAACAAAAGCGGGAATTATGCCGAATATCAAGCCCAACATATATTCGTCTATTCTGTACCCTGATTTCAGTTTATAGAGCTTTAATCCCATCGGAGCGAGCTTATCATCCGACAATAGAAGCAAAGGCCACATATATGTTCCCCAGGAATCAATAAATGTTCTTATGGTAACAACCGCTATGATAGGCTTAGAAAGCGGTAGTATTATTTTTGCAAAAATTTTATTATCGGTACATCCGTCTATTCTGGCTGCTTCAAGATATGAAATCGATATCGAATCGAAAAAGCTCTTAAACATCAAGCAGTCAAATATATTGGCTCCATACATAAACCATATCGGCAGATAAGAATTTGTCATATTTATATGTAAAAACGGAACATCCACAATGGACATGAATATCGGCACCATTCTCATCTGGGTCGGCATCATCATCGTCCAGAACAGTATTGTTCGCACAAGCTTACTGCCCTTAGGTCTTAACCTTGAAAGTACATATCCGCCAAGTGCCGGGAAAATTATGGCAAAAGCCAGATTTCCCAAGGACAAAACGAAAGTAGCTATGTACGACTGCGTAAAGTCAAGGTAATTCCAAACCTCGACAAGCTTGCCGAGTCTGATTTCCTTCGGAAGCAAATTCGGCGGAACCTGATACATCTCTTTTACATCCTTAAAGCCCGAAAGAAGTATCCACAATGACGGAAGTATTCCGGCTAAAGCTGTCAGCAGCAAAATGGTGAACATCGTCCAATACAAAATTTTGTATTTAAGGCTGTTAAGCTCAGAGGCAAGAAGCAAACCGTTCTGCTTATTCTTATACGTCTTCATAAGTAACCTCCCTATACCCAATCTTCCGTTTTCTTGCTCAAATAGAAATAGAACAATGTAAATACAAGAATAATTAAAAAGAGAATGTTACCTATCGCCATCGATGAGCCGACTCTGAAGTTTTCAAATCCCTCTTTATATGCCCAGTATGCCATCGTCAGGGTCGAATTGCTCGGACCGCCGCCGGTCATTGTCATGGGCTGCTCCAAAACCTGAAATACGGATATTATCTGTTTTATAAGCATAAGCAGCATTACTCCGATAATCTGCGGAAATGTGACATTAAAAAGCCTTTTTGCCGGTCCGGCTCCGTCAAGTGTCGCCGCCTCATACAATTCACGGTTCACGCCCTGAAGTGCGGCAAGGTATAAAATCATAGTAGCAGGCATGCCTTTCCACGATGCGGCAACAACCATAAGCGGTATCGCAAGATTTTTATCCTGAAGCCACTGCTGAGGCGAAATTTTAAAATACGACAGAATCATATTCAAAAGACCGCCCTCATCCGGGAAATACATCAAATACCACATAAGATATGCCGCCACCGCCGGAAGAATTACCGGAAAATATATACACGTTTTAAGACCGTTCTGAAAATGTACAATCTCATTTAACATTATTGCAATAACAATGGGCGGTATATAGCCGATAATCATCGACCAAAAAACATACTTGAATGTATTTCCGAGTATTTTCGGAAACAGAGTATCGTGGAACACCTGCACATAATTCTGAAAACCATTAAATTCAATCGGTGTATATCCCTGCATTTTAAACAGCGATAAAACTATAGCTTTCACTTGCGGATACCAAACAAAAGCAAAGACCAAAAACAAAAACGGTGCAAACAGTGCCCATGCCGCAACTTCTCTTTTTATAAACGCATTGCGTTTTAATTTTGATGTTTTTGACAAATCAGCCTCTTGAATATTCATCCGTAAAATTCACTTCCTGTATGTAAAATTTATTTTATGCCAAATCACTGCGCGTTATCGAGGAAGTTTGCCTGAAAATCCTTTGCCGCTTTTTTGATAATTTTCTCACAATCAGCATTTTTATCCGTGAGAACTTCCTGAATACAGCTGTCCAGTATGCCGTACAAGTCTTGGCAGCAAACCGGCTCCTCGGTTCTTAACTTGATACCGTCGAAATTCGCATATTGAGATATCTGTTTTTTATCTACATTTACGTATTTGTCAATAATTTTATCACGTTCTTTAACAGCTTCGGCGTCATCATTCCACGGAGAAACCGGCTTTAATCCAACCAGTTTACCTGTTTCATTCATTGCCTTGTAGGAGGCTTCATCTGCCGATTTTGAAACTTCGGTCGCAAAGGGTGTCACTCCGATGTATTCAAGCCATTTAAAGCATGCATCCTTCTGCGCATCCGTAGCCTTATCGGAAATCGCATAAATTACGCCGCCTATAAGTGAGGTGTGTGTTTTCGTTCCGGCAGGCATACGTCCCATAGCAATCGCATCTTTACTCATATCATACTGCTCAAACAAAGTATTTGCAGGCTTACTTCCGAGATAATATCCGCCCTGATCTGTAGCGTACAGCTTTTGCGCTTCACTTTGGTCTATAAGATTATTGGAATTTAATGTACCGTATTTCCATTTCAAATCCTTTATCCACTGAAGCGTGTCAACACATGCTTTTGTGTCAAAAGTTGCCTTCCATTTTCCATCGACATTTTTCATGAAATTAACGCCGTTATTCCATGCGATAATGCTGAAATGCCATCCGCCGTTTCTACCCGAGGTCGGCATAATAAATCCGGCTTTTCCGGTTTTCTTCGTAATCTGCTGTGCATATTCGCTCAGCTGTTCAAAGGTTTCGGGGAAAATCGGCTGTCCGTCCTTGTCAACAAGACCGGCTTCCTTTAAAACATTAAGATTTGCCATAAGTCCCATTGCATAGGTGTCCGACGGTATAAAGTAGTTTTTGCCGTCCCTTACCACAATATCCTTAATCTGCTCATTGATTTTATCGGAATAGCCATATTTTTTCATTTCCTTAGTAATATCGGCAGCATATCCGGATTCTGATATTCTCTTGGCTTCGGTAAAGGATGCTCTGTACAGGGTCGGAAGCTGTCCGCTTGCCGCCTTCGGAAGAAATGTTCCCACTTCAAACACATAAGTGTCCGGAACAACCTCAATCTCATCGCCGTATTTCTTATTAAAATCCGCAAGTATTTTCTCCATTTTTTCAAGCTCCGGTCCGGGCTTTGACGGCCATCCCGAAACAGAAATCGTGACTTTTTCCTTCTTTTCGTCCTTTTTGTCAGCAGTCGAGCCGCATCCCGAAAAAAGCGAAACCGTGCACACCGCTGCAACCATTAAACTAATAAATCTTTTCATAGCTTTTGTTGTATAACCGCATTTACGGTCATACTCTCCTTTTGAAAGAAAGTAGTAGTTTTTAAAGTTCCTCTCCAAGAACTGTTTTCCATGCTTTAAAACAACTGTTCTGTAAATTCGTTTAACAATTATATTATATAGCTACAGTGTTTTTTTAACAATAAACAAAACACAACAAAAATTACACTTTTCAAAACAAAAATATAGACATGTATTTTTGCGATTTACATTTGAAACCCAGCAATACAGTAAAACATTGGATGTTTATTTGCAGATAACTCCTTTTAAATTTTTCAAAAATAGCAAGTGTTTTCGAAAATTCATGTTGAATTTTTATAAATGATATGGTAAGATATAAGGCAAGCAATATGTAAAAAATGTATAGCCGAAAATAAAACGCTAATCGGAAATACGGAAAAACTTAATTATGTGTATGATTTCGGTGATTAGTGGGAGCATACGATTGAAATTGTAAGCATAATCGACGATTATACGGGAAGTTGCCCGATTGTCGCAAAATTCAAACAAGCTTCGCCTCCGGACGATTGCGGAGGAATATACGGATATTACGAATTTCTCGAGCAATACGCTTCGGGAGATAAAAACTTAAAAAAGTGGGCTGAGATGCAAGGTTATTCGGGCGAATATAATATTGATGAAATCAACGAGAATATGAAAGATGCAAAGTTTTGGCTTTCGGTTATGAACGGTTTAAAAAACAGAGGATTACAAGA